>JAKAMV010000568.1 GCA_021812735.1 Chloroflexota bacterium
TCCTCGAGCCGGTCGCCGGTCTCGTCCGACGCCCACTTGGACACGAACGTCGCCGCGGCGAACCCGGCCACGATGTAGAACAGCTCGATGAACAGCTGCAGGAAGCCGCCCGCCGTCGTGAGGTCGAGGCCCGGGAAGGCGACCTGGAGGACCTGGAGCAGGTTCGAGTCGCCGGCGAGCTGGCCGGACATCTCGCCCACGAGCGAGGTCAGCATCACGCCGAACACGCCCAGCCCGAGTCCCCACGCGAGGGCGCGCGGGAGCTGGTCGCCGAACGCCCGGCTGATCGGCCCGCGGACGCCCAGGACGGCGCCCGGCAGCGTCGGCAGCCCGAGGCCCATGGTGATCCCGATGTCGTGGCGGGCGAACGCCTCGACGCCGAGCGCGAGCAGCACCACGCCGGCAAGCCCCACGAGCGCCAGACCGGGCCAGTCGAACGAGCCGGCAAGGGGGACGTGATTCGCCATCCAGCTGAACGGGCTGAGCACGGTCAGCGGATCGAGGTGGAGGCCGTTCACGCTCCACGCCGCGGCGAGGGCGATCCCGGCCACGCCGGCCGAGCCGCCCCTCCCGAGGAACGGGCCGAGCGCGAAGGCGAGGCCGCCGAAGAACAGGGCCGGGAAGCCGAGCCACAGGGCGAACCCGACCGACTCCTGGGCGGACAGCCGGTCGCCCAGGGCCGCGTTGCCATAGGTGTTGGAGCTGATCGTGATCATCACGGTCATGAACGCCAGCGCGACGAACAGCCCCGTCAGGTGGGCGGCGAGCTTCTCGATCGCGATCCGGCGCTTGCCGAAGGGCGAGGTCGCGACGATGTCGAGGCTGCCCCGGCCCGCCTCGCCGGCGAGCGTCCCCGAGAGGGCCAGGATCGACCACAGCGACGTCGTCAGGACGAACACCAGGCCGTACTTCCAGCTCAGGTAGCCGCCGAACGTGCCGAGGCCCACGGGCTTGCCGAAGAAGTCGACCATCTGCGACGGCATGCCGCCGATGAGCTTGTCGATCTCGAGGCGGGACGCGTCCGTCGGGAAGACGGTCGGGATCGCGGCGCCCATGGCGAGCGAGAGCCCGCCGAGCAGCCCGGCCGCGATGATGAACGCGAGCCGGGAGTCGCGGATGGTCTTGCCGTAGATGCTGCCCAGGCCGTAGAGGCGGCGGTGCAGCGGGATGGGCTGGAAGGCGGTCGCCGCGGGATGGCGCGGCGCGCCAGCGCTAGTGGCCATCGGTCCCTGCCCCGGCGGCCTCGCGGCCGTACTGTGCGAGGAACGTCTCCTCGAGCGAGGGCTCGCGGGAGACGAAGTCCAGCAACTCGAACTGGGCTGCCGCCCGGACGACGGGGGTGATCGCGCCGGCGACGCGCATCCGGAGCACGTGGTCCTCGGCGACCACGTCGGAGACGCCGGGCAGGTGCGCGAACGTGTCAGAGGGGACGGGGCCGGAGAACCGCAGCTCCACCTGGTGGTGGGCGAGGTCGCGCAGGCTGTCGACGGTGCCGATCTTGACGATCCGCCCGTCGCGGATGATCGCGACCCGGCCGCAGCTCTTCTCAACCTCCGAGAGGATGTGCGAGCTGAGGAACACCGTGGCGCCCGCCTCGACGTGCTCTCGCAGCGTGGTGAAGAACGTCTGCTGGACGAGCGGATCGAGGCCCGACGTCGGCTCGTCGAGGACGAGCAGCTCGGGCCGGTGCTGGAGGGCGGCGATCACGCCCACCTTCTGCTTGTTGCCCTTGCTGTACTCCTTGAACCGCTTGCCGACCTCGAGCTCGAAGCGGTCGATCAGCGCCGCCTGGTAGGCGCGGTCGACCCCGCCGCGCAGGTTGGCGAAGTACTCCAGGGTCTGCCTGCCAGTGAGGCGGTCATAGAGCGCGAACTCGCCCGGGATGTAGCCGACCCGCTTGTGGATCGCGACCGGGTCGGCGGTGGACTCGATGCCGAACACCGTGGCCCGCCCGCTGGTGGGACGGATGAGGTCGAGCATCGTGCGGATCGTGGTGGTCTTGCCCGCTCCGTTCGGGCCCAGGAAACCGAAGACCTCGCCCTGCTGCACCTCGAGGTCCACGTCGATGATCCCGCGGCTCTTGCCGTAGGACTTGGTGAGCTTCTCGAGGGTGATGACCGGGGCCATGGGCACTCCTTCCTCAGGCGAACCAGGTGCGCATTGCGTCGTCGTCAAGCAGCGAGAACGAGCCCTCGGGCAGGCCGAGGATCCGCTCGATCGCCTCGTCGTAGGCGTGGATGAACCGTTCGACCTCCTCGTAGGGGACAAGCCCGTCAAGCCGGTCCATCAGCATGTGGCGCATCACGTCGGTGGACCCGGCGAACATGGCGGTGAGGATGAGGGCGGCGTGGTCGGCGGAGGACACGCTGATCGAGCCCTCGGCCACTCCCTGACGGAGCACGCCGGCCATCATGGGCCGGAACCGCTCGTAGGCGGCGGCCTCGGCCCGGACGCGCACGAGGTCGTTGCCGGGCTGGTACCAGCCGCGGAGCAGCGGGATCAGCAGGTCGCTGCGCTGGCTCTTCCAGTTGCCGCCCGCGTTGAACAATGTCTGCAGCTTGGCGACGGCGGTCAGGCTCGGGTCGGCGGCGATCGGCTCCAGCAGGGCCATCCCGACGTCGGTCATCCGATCGACGACCGCCCCCAGGATCGCCTCCTTGGACGCGAAGTAGTGGTACAGGGCGCCCCGCGAGCAGCCCAGCTCGTCCTGCACGCTCTGGATGCTCATCGCGTCGTAGCCGAGGGTGCGGATGAGGCGCTCGGCCACGTCGAGGATCTCGTCGCGGCGAACGGCGTGGGCGGCGCGGTTGACGGTGCGTGCCATGGGCTGTCTGTATTCTCCGACCGACTGTCGGTCGGATTATATGCCATGGGGGCAATCGTCCCCGTGCCAGAGGGCCCGACCGAGCGTCCCCGGACGCCCGATCGGCGGGCCGAAGGGCTGGAGCGCCGGCGGCCCGCCCGGCTACGCCGGCGGCCAGCCCCCCAGCTCGTCGAGGCTGGGCGGGTTGGCGCCCGCGCGCTCGCACACCACCGCCGATGCGCGCACCGCGAAGCGCGCGGCGCGAAGCACGGCCCCGGCGTCCCCCGCGGCCGCACGCCCGCCACCCCCCTGGACGAGGCATCCGAGGAAGGCCCCGCCGAAGGTGTCGCCCGCGCCGATCGTGTCCACCACCTCGACCGACGGGGCGGCCACCCGGTGCTCCGCCCCGTCCACGAGCACCCGGACCGGCGCGGCGCCGTCGGTGACCAGCAGGACGCGCGGGCCCAGGGCCTGCACCCAGCCGACCGCGGCGTCGAGCGGCTCGCCGGGCACCAGGAACGCCAGGTCCTCGGTGCTGGCCTTCACGACATCGGCCCGGGCGAGGACGCGCGCCATCCGAGCGCGGAACGCCCCCGGGTCGCGCGTGATCGACGGCCGGCAATTCGGGTCCACCATCAGGAGGACGTCGGGCCTCAGGTCGGCCACCATGCCCTCGAGCGTGGAGGCCATCGGCTCGAGGACGAGGCCCAGCGTGCCCGTGAGCACGGCCTCCGTGTCAGCCGGGAGGCCCTGGGCCAGCGGGTCGGGCAGCACCGCGGGCGCCGACGTCGAGTCGGTGTAGAAGCGGTATGACGCCGCGCCGTCGACGCCGATCTCCGCGAGCGCGAGGGTCGTCGGGAGGTCGGTCCGCTGGGCCATCGAGAGGTCGACGCCCGCCGCGGCCAGCCCCGCCTCGAGCTCGCGCCCGAAGCGGTCCGAGGAGAGCCCGCCGATCCACGACACGGGCAGCCGCAGCCGGCCCAGGGCACGGGCGCTGTTGTACGGCCCGCCGCCGGGCACGGCCGCGATGGTGCCGTCCGCCCGGACGATGAGGTCGATGAGGGCGTCCCCGGCAACGACGATCATGGCTGTCTCACGCTCCGATCGGGTGCTCCGGACGAGACTGGCCTCGGGAGCGGCGCGTTCCACCTGGGAGGGTGGCCGGGTGCGGACGCGCAGATTATGGCATCAATCGGCCGTCGCCCGAGGCGGCGCGACGCCTGATCCGATCGACTACAATGCCGACGTAATCGATTGCAGCATGGCGGAGGCGGACATGGCCGGCGGCGCGGGCAGACGTGGGTCCCTCCTCCGCCGAGCGGGCCCCCCAGCACCTGACGGCCTTGTCTGCGCCGTCGACCCGGCGACCGCGGCCTGGGAGTGGACCACCTTCCACGCCTACCGGCTTGCTCGGGGTGCCGGGACGGCTCGCGCGGCGGACAATCAGGAGCGCCTGGTCCTCGTCCTCGAGGGACGCGCCCGGATCGTGGCGGGCGAACGCGATTTCGGGATTGTCGGGTCGCGGCAGACGGTGTTCGATGGTCCGCCATGCCCAGTGGTGCTGGTCGCCCCGGGCGGCGCGATCACGGTGGCGGCTGTGGAACCGTCACTGGTGGCAATCGCGGCGGCGCCCGGAGGTCCGGTCCGGCGGACGGCGGTGGTGGAGCCCGGGGACATCCTCGTCGAAACACGTGGCGAGGGGCCGACGACGCGGCGGATCCACCACCTCCTGCCGCCCTCGGCGGATGCCGGACGCCTGATCGCGTTCGAGGCGTATACGCCTGGCGGCAACTGGAGCAGCTATCCGCCCCATAAGCACGACACCGAGAATCCGCCGGTCGAGGCTCGGCTCGAGGAGCTCTACTACTACAGGTTCGCCAAGCCTCAAGGCTTCGCACTCGCCCGCGTCTACACGCCAGAGCGCGACCTCGACGAGGTCATGACACCCATGGACGGGGACCTCGTGCTGGTGCCTCGCGGGTACCACCCGGTCGGCGTGCCCGCCGGCTACGACTGCTGGTATCTCAACATCATGGCCGGCCCCAACCGGGCCTGGCACTTCACGGTCGATCCCGACCACGCATGGCTGATGAACTGGGATCCGTCGGCACCCAGGCCGACCGCAGAGACGGAGGCGTCGATATGACCGGCTTCTCAATCCGAGACCCGAAGCGGATCGGGGTGGCCGTGCTCGGCGCCGGACGGATGGCGAAGACGCACATGCGCACGCTGGCGGGGATCGACGCTGTGGACGTGATCGTCGTGGCTGACCCGGTCGCTGCCGCGGCCGAGCGGGGCAGGGACATCGCCCACGCCCGGCGCTCGAGCCTGGACCCGGTTGAGGCGATCCATGACCCCGATGTCGAGGTCGTGGTCATCGTCACCCCCACCTCGACGCACGCGGCTCTGATCGAGGAGGCTCTGCGGGCCGGCAAGGCCGTGTGGACGGAGAAGCCGATCGCCCAGGAGCTCGCCGATACGCAGCGGATCGTCGATCTGTGGCATGAGACCCGCCTCCCGTGCGCGGTCGGCTTCATGCGCCGCTACGACCCCGGATACGCCCGGGCCAAGGAGCTGATCGACGCTGGCCACCTCGGCCGGATCGAGCAGTTCCACGCCTACTCGCGCGATGTCAACCCGCCCCCGCTCGAGTTCCTGCTCAGTGCCGGCGGCTCGTTCCTCGACATGTCGGTCCACGACCTGGACCTCGCGCGGTTCCTCGTCGGCGAGGTGGCGGAGGTCCACGCCTGGGCGGGGACGCTGTTCGACGACCGATTCACCAGGGCGAACGACTGGGATACGGCGGCGATCCTGCTGCGCTTCGCGAACGGCGCGTTCGGCGTGATCGAGACCGCGCGGCACTCGACATGGGGCTACGACATCCGAGCCGAGGTCTGCGGATCGGCCAACAAGGTGACGATCGACGCTGGCCAGAAGACGCCCGCCACGGTCACTGAGGGCGTCAGCCTCAAGCATGACCTGTACGGCGACTTCTTCGACCGGTTCGAGGTTGCCTACCGCCGCGAGCTCGAGGTGTTCTTCGACGATCTTGTCGCCGGGCGCACGCCGCTGCCCGGACCGGACGACGCCCTCGAGACGCTGCGCCTCGCCGTTGCCTGCACCCGGTCGTGGCGGGATGGCCGACCGGTCAAGCTGAGCGAGGTGACCGCGTAGACCGCCATCCGGCACAGCGCTCCAAGCCTCTGAACCCCCGTCGAGACAGCCTCCGCGGGGGTTCTGCATGCGGCAGCCCCTGCGTTTGCGGCCTGATCGCGCGGGAGCGGACTGGGCAGGCATGCCGGTTGCGTATAGCGCACCTTGACGCTCACAGAGTTGCGCCATACGCTCTTGTGATGGATACCGTCCAATCCCTCGAACGCGGCCTGCGCATCCTCGACTCACTGACCGAGGCCAACGAGGACCCGATGCGCCGCGGTCGCGGCGTCCCCCTCAACGTGATCGCCAACGAGTTGGGCGTCCACAAGTCAAGCGGGCTCCGCCTGGTCCGCACGCTGGTGGCGGCGGGGTACGCCGCGCCCGCCGCCTCTGGCCACGGCTATGTCCTGGGTCCCGCCATGCGCCGCGACGCCGTCGCCTCCCTCGACCACACCCGCCTCAAGCGTGCCGCCCGTCCCCATCTCGAGCAGCTGGTGGACCTGACGGACGAGTGCGCCCATCTGGCCGTCGCGGACGGCGGTCGCGCGCTCGTCCTCGACGACGTCGAGACGACACAGCAGCTTCGCGTCGTCCCGGCCAGCGGCCGCCATGTGGCGCTCCACTGCACGAGCGCGGGCAAGGCGCTGCTTGCGTACGGCCTTGCAGAGGCTCCGCTGGCGCTCCCTCGGCGAACGCCACGGACGATTACCAGCCGCGCTGCCCTTCTTGCGCACCTCGCGGAGGTGCGCGACGCCGGGTACGCCTACGACGACGAAGAAAACGACATCCACACGCGCTGCATCTCCGCCCCGGTCTTCGGGCCGGGCGGGGCGGCGATCGGTTGCATCGGCATCGACGCCCCGAGTGTGCGGCTCACCCGCGAGCGCATCCCGGAGGCC
>JAKAMV010000569.1 GCA_021812735.1 Chloroflexota bacterium
GAACGGCATCGGGAGAACGGCGTGGATCCCCGTGGCGGGGTTGACCTGCACGGGGTTCTGGGGCACGGTCAGGACGATGACCGGGACCTGGTTGCCGCTCTCGTGGAGGCGGGCCACCAGGGCCATCCCCTTCAGCCGGCCCTGGAGCAGCGCGTCCACCAGGATCACGTCCGGCCGCAGCTCGCGCACCAGGTCCAGCACGCGCGTCCCGTCGCTGACGACATCCAGGAGCTTGATGGCGTTCTGCGAGTTCAGGAGGCCGCGGACATACTGGGCGACTTGCGGGACGTCCTCGACGACGAGCAGGCGGATCTGATCGGCCATCCCCGCGACGATACCATGGGGGCTCGCGCTGCCCGGGCCCTGCCGACGCCGCCCCGCCTAGGGCTTGCGGGCCACCAGCACGGCGCGCTCGGCACCGGGGCCGAGCGCGCCGAGGTCGTACCCGCCGGCGAGCTCCTCCACCACCAGGCCGGCGCCCTCGGCGAACGCCGCCAGCTCGTCCGGGCCCACCAGGCGGAGGCGGTCGGTGCGCACCCAGCGGGCAGGCGGCTCACCGGGCAGGCCGGTCTCGAAGATCGTGGTCAGGCTCACGGCTCCGATGGCCGCATCGAACTCCGCGGCGCCGGTCTTGGTGACGGTGTGGCCGGTGGCCGGGTCCTCGCGGACCCACTCCAAGACGAGCCGGCCGTCGTACCTCGAGAGGTCGTCGGCATCGGGGAGCCAGACGTCGACCACCGCCAGGCCCCCGGGAGCGAGGTGGTCCGCCAGGGTCCGCACGGCTGCTGCCTGGTCCGCCCTGCGACCCATCAGGAAGATCGAGTTGAGCGGGATGGCCGCCAGCCGGTACGCGCCCGCGTCGTCGAGCCGGATCGTGCGGGCATCGCCCTCCACCAGCCGGAGGCGGCGGGCGGTCGCGCGTCCCGCGGCGTCCCCGGCGGCGCGGGCGCGGGCGAGCATCGCCGGGTCGAGGTCCACGCCGGTGACCCGCAGGCCGCTCGCCGCCAGCGGCACGGCGACCCGGCCGGTGCCCACCGCCAGCTCCAGCAGCGGGCCTCCCGTCCGCGCCGCCAGGGCGAGGTACAGGTCCAGGTCGCCCGGGTCGGTCGCGAGGTCAAGGTCGTACAGGCGGGCCAGGGCGTCGGCCGCGCGCTCGGGGGCGTGGCTCATCCGCTGGCCGTCGCGCCCCCGTGTCGGCCGCGCAGGCCGTCGGTGGCGTCTTGGGTCGGCGCCGCGGTGGCCGGCCGCCGCCGGGTCACCGGTCCCCCGCCGGCGTGAAGCGGACGGGATGGCCGTCCAGCCGCTTCTTCGCGAGGGCGCTGATGAACTCCAGCGCGATGCGGTTGGCGGCCATGGCGGTCACGTCCGCGTGGTCGTACGGCGGCGCCACCTCGACGATGTCCATCGCGGCGATCTCCACCTGCCCCGCGATCCGCCGGACGGCCCGCAGGATCTCGCGCGGCAGGAAGCCGCCCGGCTCGGGCGTGCCGGTGCCCGGGGCGCTGCCCGGGTCGATGACGTCGATGTCCACGCTGATGTAGATCGCGTCGGGCCCGTCGAGCGCCTCGGCGATGGCGTCGTCGATGACGGCCTCGGCGCCCCGCTCCTCCACCTCGCGCATGAGGTGCCAGCGCAGCCCGTGCTCCTTCATCCACGCGAACGTCTCGACCGGGGGCCAGTAGCCGCGCAAACCCACCTGCACGAAGTTGGACCCCTTGACGGCGCCCGACTCGATCAGGCGGCGCATCGGCGTCCCGTGCCCCGCGAGCACGCCCCAGTCCTCGTTGGCGGTGTCCGCGTGGGCGTCGAAGTGGACGATGCCGATGCTGCCGGGACGGCGCACCTCGGCCACCGCCGTGGCGCTCGGCCAGGTGATCGAGTGGTCGCCGCCCAGCACGATCGGGATCGCGCCGGTGGCCGCCACCTCGCGGACCTTGCGGTAGATGACCGCGTGGGCGCGGTCGACCCACGCGGGCACCACGTTCGCGTCGCCGGCGTCCACCACCTTGAGGATCTCGAACGGCTCGACACCCAGCTGCAGGGAGTGGATGGACCCCGAGGTGTACTGCGCCTCGCGAATCGCTCGCGGGCCGAAGCGGGCGCCCGGGCGGTGGCTGACCGCGTCGTCGAACGGCGCCCCCACGATGGCGATGTCCACCTCTCGGGCGCGCAGTTCGGCGGCGTCCGGCACCCAGGGCAGCCGCATGAAGGTCGGCAGGCCGACGTACGTCGGCAAGTCGAAATCGTCGAAGGTCTCGTACTCGCGGTTCCAGCCGTTCTTGACGGCGAACTCGCTCTGGGGGGCACGCTCGGAACGCTCGGCCACGATGTCCTCCGGGGAGGTGGCTGGTCACACCGGGGCATCACGCCCGGGACCGTTCACCGCCTCGTTCGTGGGCGCCGCCGGTTCGGGTCTCCGTCCAGCGGGGCGCGCCGCGCAGCATGGTACCCGGTCGCAGCGTTCCGGGGAGAGGTGTTGCGGCCGTGCGCCGGCAGAGGGCGCGGCAGAGGGCGCGGCACAGGCGACCCGGCCGGGGCGGCTCAGGGGCGGTGTGGTCCTACCCGACGAATCGGCGCCTGAACACCACCATGTCGCGCCCGTCGCCCTCGTAGTCCGGGTAGGCCGTCGTGCCGTAGAGCCACCGTGTGCCCGGCCCGTCGTCCACGCGGAAGCCGATCGAGGTGTGGAAGCCGATCGAAACCCGGTTGCCGGCCCAGGTGATCGCCCGGACCTCGTGCACCCCCCGGGCAGCCACGTCGTCGAAGAAGCGCTGGTAGAGCTCGCGGCCGAGCCCTCGCCTCCTGAGGTTCGGGCTGGTCGCCATCATGTGGACGTAGCCGACCGTCAGGTCGTCCGGGCTCACGAAGCCGATCAGGAACCCGGCCAGAGCGCCGTCGGCCGTCTCGGCGATCCACGACGTGCCCGTGAAGAACTGCAGCCACAGGCGCGGCAGCAGGTGGGCGAGCTGGCGGCCTCCCCACCAGTGGTTGACGACCGCGACCAGCCTCCGGTGGTCGGCCTCGGCCGGCCGCCGAAACACCAGCGGCGCCGTTCCCGGACCCACGCCGCTACGCCCTCCCCTCCTCCCCCCGGAACTCTCGCCAGGCCGCCGCCGAGGTCGCCGGGTCGAGCAGCAGGTCCAGCGCGGTCTGCGCGACGAGCGTCGCCGCCAGCAGCGTCGTCCGGTCTCCGTGCGGGGAGCACGCCGCCTGGAGGAACTCCACCGTGTGGCCCGGCACCGGCGTGTCGCTGATCGCGAGGTCGGGGTGGATGGCCGGCACCGCCCAGGACACATTCGCCATGTCGGTCGAGCCCGAGGTGGGGTCCGGCCCCTGGTCGACGATGCCGTAGGCCTCGCCGTTCTTCACCCACAGGTCGGCGAGGACGCGGTTGTGCTTCATCGTGCTCGCGTAGCCGCTGTACTCGACCGTGACCTCGACGTCGGCCGCCTTCGCCGCCGCCTCGCACAGCGCCGTGAACCGCGGCTTCATCTTGGCGTCGTAGAACTCCTGGTCCGCCGAGCGGATCATGAACCAGGCCTTGGTGCGGCTCGGGATGATGTTGGCGGCCGTGCCGCCCTCCGAGATGACGCCGTGGACGCGGCAGTGCGTCGGCAGCTGCTGGCGCCAGAGGCCCACGCTGACGAACAGGGCGATCATCGCGTCGAGCGCGTTCTTGCCCATCCACGGGTCGCTCGCCGCGTGCGAGGCGACGCCCGTGAACGTGACCACCGCGTCCTCGCTCGCCAGCGGCCGGGTCTCCACGTGGTTGCGGTCGCACGGGTGGTAGAGCAGCGCGGCGTCCACGCCCTCGAACAGCCCGTCCCTGAGCATGATCTCCTTGCCGCTCCCCCGCTCCTCCGCCGGAGTGCCCAGGAAGACCACCTCGCCCGCCCATGCGTCGCGAACCGCGGCCAGGGCAAGCGCCGCGCCCACGCCGGACGCCGCCATCGTGTTGTGGCCGCAGCCGTGGCCGAGGCCGGGCAGCGCGTCGTACTCCGCGAGCACCGCGATCCGCGGCCCGTCCGGTCCCCTGCCGCCCGTCAGACGTCCCCGGACTGCCGTCGCGAGGCTGCCGGGGCCCATCTCAACCGCATAGCCGTGCCGCGAGATGACCTCCGCCACGGAGCCGGACGCGTACCGTTCCTCGAAGGCCGGCTCGGGATTCGCGTGGATGCGGTGCGACAGGTCCAGCAGCTCCTCCCTCGCCGCCTCGATGGCGGCAGCGGCCCGGGCCTTGACGTCCGCGAAGGGCGCGGCGGGGGTGAACGAGGTCAGCGGGGCGGGGTCGGCCATGGGTGGCTCCTAACGCTCGGCGGAGAGGGTGAGCTCCGCCACGACGAAGATGGCGGCGAGGAACAGGACGATCGGGAACTGGAACGCGGCCACCAGCCGCAGGACGACGATGACAGCGCAGAACAGGCCGATCCAGGCACCGCGGCGCACGGCGCGGAACCAGTCGCCGTTGTAGGCGATCCGCCGGTGACGGGCGAAGGCCACCAGCCAGGCCAGCGGCGCAGCGGTCAGGCCGACGGCGAGGCCGATGAGCACCGCCCCCACGTAGCCGCTCGACAGGTCCGCGTACGGGTCCCGGGTGGTGACGACGACCCCAACCAGGGCCCAGGAGACCAGGGCGGCGCCGAGCAGACCGAGGTTGGCCAGGCGGTCGCGAGTCTCCACGCCCCGAGTGTACGTGGGCGCGGCCACCGCCCGGCGGCCTAGGCGTCGAGCGCGGCCACCACGGCCGGCACCTCCGAGATCGACGCGACCACCGCGTCCGCCTCCACCGACTCGTCCCGCTCGCTGCCGGGCAGCGGCGAATCCTCCGGGCGGCTCGCCAGCCAGGCCGCCCGCCAGCCCGCCCGCTTCGCCCCGACGACGTCGGCTGCCCAGTCGTCCCCGACGTGCAGGATCCGGTCCGGCGGCGGGCCGCCGAGCGCTTCCTGGGCGGCCGCGAAGATCGCGGGATGCGGCTTGATGGTCCCCACCCGCTGGCTCACGACGATGGCGGCGAGGTGCGGGGTCCAGCCGTTGGCCTCGCAGTAGCGGTCGATGGTGGCGGCGAGCGGCCAGTTGGACAGGACGGCCACCCGCCGGTCGAGGGCCAGCCGCGCGATGACCTCGCCGGCGCCGGGTGCGGCGGGCAGCGCCGCGACGAACGCCCCCGAGTACACGTCCACGGCCCAGGCCGCCTCGGCCGGGTCGCTCAGCGCCGCCGCGTCGGCGTCGTCCCAGCGGGCGTCCTCGGGCGGGGCCGGCATCCCCCGGAGGCGGGCGAGGATGCGGACGATCCGCTGCGCCATGTCCACCTCGCGGAACTGCGGCACCTCCTCGCGGAACTGCCGGTCGCGCTCCTCGGCCCACACGCCGAGGACGCGGCCGGGGTCGAACGGCCCGAGGCGCTCGGCCATGGCCCGCGCGGTGATCGCGACCACCTCGCGCAGCGCCGTCCCGGGCACGGGCACGAGCGTGTTGCCGAAGTCCAGCGTCACGGCCTCGATCACCGCTCGGCCCCCGCTCCCGCCTCGCTCGCCAGCCGTCCGCGCGCGATCGCCACCGCCTCCGCGTTTCGGTCCGCCAGCAGCCAGCGCCGGCCGAGCCTGGCCGCCGCGACACCGGTCGTCCCGCTCCCCGCGTACGGGTCCAGCACCAGGTCCCCCGGCCGGCTCGACGCGGCCACGATGCGCTCGAGCAGCCGCACCGGCTTCTGCGTGGGGTAGCCGGTCCGCTCGCTCGACCCCGGCGGCACGATCGTCATCCACCACACGTCGGTGGGAAGCTTGCCGCGGGACGCCTTCTCCGGCCCCACCAGCCCGGGTGCCATGTACGGGATCCGGTCGATGGCGTCGCGCTCGAAGATCCACGCGTCGCCCTTGGCGTACCACAGGATCGTGTCGTGCTTGCGCGGCCAGCGGTCGGGCGCGCGGCCGCCGTAGTCGTACGCCCAGACGATCTCGTTGAGGAAGCGGTCCGCACCGAAGATCTCGTCCAGCGCAAGACGCGCGTGGTGGGCGGTGCGCCAGTCCACGTGCAGGTAGAGCGAGCCGTGCGGCGCGAGGGCCCGGTGGACGGCCTCCAACCGCAGCCGCAAGGCCGCGAGGTGCTCGTCCAGCGGCAGCGAGTCCTCGTAGGCCAGGTCGCTCCTGACCTCGTAGGCGGTGGGCTCGCCGCGGAAGCCGGCCCGGCGGCGCTCGCCCGCCCCGAGCCGGATAGACCGCAGCCGTCGCGCCGAGCCCGTGGCGAACGGCGGGTCTGCGTAGGCGAGGTCCACGCACGCGTCCGGCAGCGCCTCGAGCAGGGCGAGGTTGTCCGCCTCCACCACGGCGCCTCGGGCGCGCCCCTCCAGCACGGCCTCCACCGCCGCCCGCGCCGCCGGGTCCAGCCCACCGCTCACCGCGCGGCGCTCGAGGGGCAGATCTCGCGGTAGGCGCAGAACCCGCAGGCGATGTAGTCCGGCTTGGGGCCGAACTCGCGCGCCCTGATCCCCCTCGCCGCGCCGCGCACCGCCTCGCGCGCCTTGTCGATGCGCTTGCGGTCCACCGGGGCGGTGCCCACGAGCCCCGTCTCGAGGAAGTGCAGCGCCACCTCGTCGGGCAGCCGGCCGGTCATCGCCTCGTAGGCCATCGCGTAGATGGAGAGCTGCAGCGAGTTCCTCGCCCGCTCTCGGGCCTTGGCCGGGTCCCGCACGTCCGAGGACTTGTAGTCCGTGATGACGACGAACTCCGGGGCGAGCCCGAGCGTGGGCTCCACCACGTCCGCGGCGAAGGCCCCGGCTGGCGCGGCCGCGTCCGTCGCGGGGTGTCGCGGGAGGATGTCCACCCGGTCGAACCGCCCCCTGACGCG
>JAKAMV010000570.1 GCA_021812735.1 Chloroflexota bacterium
TCCGCGAGGCCGCGCTGGATCGCCTGGCGGATCCACCAGGTGGCGTAGGTGCTGAACTTGAAGCCGCGCTCGTACTCGAACTTGTCGACGGCGCGGATCAGGCCGGCATTGCCCTCCTGGACGAGGTCCAGCAGGCCCATCCCCGCCTGGTTGATGTACTTGCGGGCGATCGACACCACGAGCCGCAGGTTGGCCGAGGTCAGGTGGTCGCGAGACTCCTTGGCGAGCGCCTTGAGCGTCGCCTGCATCTCCTCGATCAGCTCGTCGGCACGACCGGCGTCCAGGTAGCGACGGAGGGCGGGGTACGCCACCTCGTCTCGAGCCCAGTCCCGGAGGGCGCGCAGCGCCACGCTGGCGCGGATCTCGGCGTTGGGCCGGCCCAGCTCGCCCTCGACCCAGTCGAGGAGCGCGGTGAACGACTCGACATCGAGCCGCTCGTTGTAGACCGAGCGCAGGTCGCAGGCGCGGACGAGCCGCTCCTTGAGCGCGTCGGTCTCGACCTTCTTGAGGTCATCGGTCAGGCCGAGGGCCGGGGCGGTCATGAACAGGTGGATGGCGTCCTCGGAGTTGAGGGCCTCGGCCACCATGCGGTGGGCCTGGGCCTCGAACGGCAGGACGTACTTGCGGTTCTTGGCGCGACCGGTGGGTTCGCTCTTGTGCAGCGTCCACTCGTGGATCGCGAGGATCGCCTTCCAGGGCTCATCCTTGGCCTGGGCGCCGAGCTCCATGCCCTTGGCGAGGATGACCTCCTCCTCCGCGGTGAGCAGCGGCACGCGGCCGATCTCGCGCAGGTAGAGGCGAACCGAATCGTCGGTGTCGAGGACTTCGGTGGAGGTGTCAGCTTCCGCCTCCTCGGGCGAAGGAGCCGCAGCCGTGGCCGGCTCCACCGGGAGGTCTTCCGCGACGAGTGCGGCAGCCTCGATCTCGGCCGCTTCAGGGTCGAGCTCGATGGAGGCGGCCGCGAGAGCGGCCTCGGTCTCAGAGGCAGGAGAGGTGGATTCGAACGAGATCACGATGCTCCAAGTGAAGAGTTAGACGCGCCCAGCCGCGCGAACAGCGAGTTGCAGGATTGCGTTGGCACGACCTGACGGGATCGGGCCCGCATGCTGGATCACGCCTTCCAACATGCGTAGTGGCGTGTCAAATGACACGCCATTGGACCAGTAGTCTAGGCCATCGATCGCCCGTTTGACAACCCCCCAATACCGGCGAAATCCTTGCGGTTTCATCCACTCGCGCTGCGGCAGGGCGACAGCGCCGCAAGCGGGCGGACGGCATCCCGGAGGACGCCGAAACCGGCCACACTACGCGCGATGGGAAGCCCGATCCGCGTCCTGCTGGTGGATGACGAACCGCCGATCGTCGAGCTCCTCGCGGGCTACCTTGCTCGCGAGGGCTACGCCGTCGCCTCCGTGGGGGACGGCCAGGCCGCCGTGGACGCCGTCCGCGAGCAGGACCCCGACGTGGTGATCCTCGACGTGATGCTGCCGGGGCTCGACGGCGTGGAGGCATGTCGGCAGATCCGCGCCTTCTCCGACGCCTACGTGCTGATGCTGACCGCGCGCGGCGAGGAGGTCGACCGGATCGTCGGGCTGACCGTCGGCGCCGATGACTACCTGGTCAAGCCGTTCTCGCCCCGCGAGGTGATCGCCCGGGTGAAGGCCCTCCTGCGACGGCCGAGGGCCGGCGTGACCGGCGGCATGGCGAGCCCGGTGGGCGCCGCACCGGCGGGCCTGGCGCTCGACGAGGGCCGGCGCTCGGTCCGGGTGGACGGTGCGCCCGTGGATCTGACCGCGCTCGAGTTCAATCTGCTCGCGCGACTTGCCCGGGAGCCCGGCATCGTCGTCCCGCGCCAAGCGATCCTCGAGTCCGTGTGGGGCACGGGCTACGACTCCGACGACCACCTCGTCGACGTCCACGTCGCCAACCTCCGACGCAAGCTGGGTGACGACCCGGGGCAGCCGCGGTTCGTCGAGACGGTGCGCGGCGTCGGCTACCGGCTGCGCGAGGATGCCTGACGTGCCCCGGTCGCTGCGTGCCCGACTGCTGATCGCGTTCCTCGTCGTGGGCGTCGCCGCCCTCGCGACCGTCGGTGTCGCGGTGCTGCTGACGGGCCCCGGCTACTTCGCCGACGCCATGGGCCACCTGCCCGGCGACCCGATGGGCGAGGCGATGGCGAACGACACGCAGGCAGCCTTCACCGACGCCATGCGGCGGGCGCTGATCGCCGCCACGCTCATCGCGATCGCCACTGCCACCGTGGTCAGCCTGCTGGTGGCCGCTCGCCTCGCCAGGCCGATCACCGCGCTGGCACGGGCGGCTCGCCGCATCGCCGGGGGCGATTACGCGGAGCGCGTCCCGGTGGAGGAGCCCGGGGAGCTGGGCGAGCTCGCGATGTCGTTCAACGAGATGGCGGTCTCGCTCGAGGACACCGAGCGTCGTCGGCTCCAGCTGGTGGGCGACGTGGCCCACGAGCTGCGGACGCCGCTGACCACGCTCGACGGCTACCTGGAGGGGCTCGAGGACGGCGTGGTGGAGCCGTCCGCCCAGACGTGGCGGCTGCTCCGCACCGAGACGGCGCGCCTGACGCGGATGGTCAACGACCTCGCCGAGCTGTGGCGCGCCGAGGCACGCCAGCTGCCGCTGCGCACGGACGCTGTGGACGTGGCGGCCGTCGCGAGCGAGGTGGGGGAGGGGTTCGCGGCGGAGGCGCGAGCGAGGGCCATCACGCTCGACCTGCCCCGCGGCGGCGTCGTCGCCACGGCGGACCGCGACCGGGTCGCCCAGATCGTGTCGAACTACCTGTCCAACGCCCTGCGCCACGCACCCGACGGCTCCCGAGTGGCCGTGACCGCCGCGCGGCGCGATGCCGTGGTCCGCCTCTCGGTGGCGGACGAGGGGCCCGGCCTCGCGGAGGACCAGCTCGAGGCGGTCTTCGAGCGCTTCTATCGCGTCGACCCCGCGCGGAGCCGCGCCGCGGGGGGGTCGGGGATCGGTCTGGCGATCGTCCGGGCGCTCGCCGAGGCGATGGGCGGCCAGGCTTGGGCCGAGAGCCCTGGCGCCGGCCTGGGCGCGACGTTCCACCTGGAGCTGCCGGCGGCCTGATCCCATCCGACCGCCCTAGCCGTCGAAGCTCGTCCGAGGGCGTCTCGCGTCGGCCCGATGGGCCGCCCTGATCTAATTCACCAGCGTCTTTTGGACCTCGAACATCGTCCTGCCGCCGAAGCGGCCGCGGAGCACGTCGTCGAGGTGGTCCGCGAGGTTGCCCAGCTGCACGCACGCGAAGGCGATCTGCTTGGCGCTGATCCCGACGGAGGTCAGCTCCATGGACACCACGACCTCGCGCTCGGCCCAGAACACCCGGCCGAAGAGGATGCTGCGGTTGATGTCGTTGAGCGAGTCGAGCAGCGCCGGCGTCATGTCCACCCCGGACACGAGCGGCGAGAACAGCTGGAGCAGCGGCGGGCGGCCTGACACCGGGCGGACGAACATGAGCGCCGAGCCCACGCGGATGGGCAGGTCGCCATCGCGGTCCGGGACGAGATCGGCGCCCGAGACGAACTCGGAGAGCGCGGCCTCGAGGGTCGCCACCGCCTCGTCGGGTTCGGGCGAGGGGTGCGTGCGGGTGCCCACGACCGCCGCCGCGGGCTCATCGGGTGACGGTCGGTCGCGCGGGATCCCCAGCTCCGGATCCGGGACGGGGCCGCCGTGCGCCGGAAAGCCGCCGATGCGATACGTGAGCTCGTCGGGCGTCGTGGCGCCATAGACCTCGCGCAGGGTCTGGACGGCAATCGCGGCAACCTCGGCGAACGGCACCGGCTCCTCCCACTCGCGGGCCCAGTTGCGGCCGTGGGGCGCGGAGCCCGGGAGCTGCCAGCCGAGCGCGGCGAGCTTCTCCTGCTGCGCCGTGCCCAGGCCGTGCCCCTGCGGCAGCCACTGGTTGCCCGCCGCCTCGGCGCGGAACCCCAGCAGGCCGCCCTGGGCGAACTGCACGTAGGCGCTGGCGACCGAGCGGGGCTCGCTGGCGAGGGACACTACGAGGTACGTGGCGTGCTCCATCGCCTCGAGCGCCTTCGCCAGACGCGCCTCGAAGGCTGCCCATGCGTCGCTGGGACTCCCGGCGGTACCGGTCATCGATCACCTCCGCCCGAAGGGCCGCGGTCGTCACCTGTCGTGGGAAGCCTACAGGCCGTGCAGGCTTGACGCGGCGTCTCCGCACGACCGCGGCGCATCGGCGCCATTGCCGTTCGGCGCAGCCAGCGGCGCCGCCGCTCGACGACCGCCGGCGGTGCGCCAGCCGCGGGTTCGCCCGGAGACCGGGGCGTGACACCGCAGGGTCGGGCCCTGATGCGCCCCGGCGTCCGGCCACGCCGGAGACCCCCGTCCGTACTATGCGGGCGGTTCGGCCACGTCGTCGCGTGCGTGGCCGGGGTCAGGGATCGCCCTGAGGCGGGCCGCCCTGGGCGGGTCAGCAGCCGTGGCCCGCGCAGGTCCCTCTAGGGTTCGGCCGGACCACCTCCGGGGAGTGGAAGCAACACCGCCACCTGCCCGACGATCCGGGCATGACTCCAGCCGAGATCCAGGGACCCCGCGAAGCCTGCGTCTCCCTCGACGACCACCTGGCGCGATCGCTGCGCCTGGTGGTGCCGGTGCTGGCGTCGATCTACGCCGTGTCGTGCCTGGGCGGCCGCGGTGCAGCGGCGGCGACCGCGGGCCAGATCCTCGTCGCAGCCGCCGCGATGGTGCTCGCGGTGGCGTGCCTCGCCCGGCCCGTGCCGACGAGGCTCGCCAACCCGATCCTGGCTGGCGGCCTGGCGGCCATCGCCCTCGAGGCGCTCGTGCGCGGCACGGACGCCGCGCCGAACCTGAGCCTCGCCCTCGTGAGCGCGGGCGCGGTCGCGCTCCGCCCGAGGTGGGCGATCGCCTCAGCAGCTGCGGTCCTCGGGCCGTGGCTGGTGGCGGCGGCGACGGGCCTGTGGGGCTGGCGGCTCGGCGACCACGTCACGGCGGAGCTGGCGGCTGCGGCCGCGATGGGGGCCGTGGTGTTCGAGGCACGCCACGGGTCGGTGGCGCGGCTGATCGCCGCCCGTGGGGCGATGCACGCCCTCGCCCTCACGGACCCGCTCACAGGGCTGCTCAACCGGCGCGGGATCGAGGAGGAGGCGGGGCGCATGCTCGCCGCCGGCGCCGCCGAGCTCTCGATCGTCTACCTCGACCTCGACGGCTTCAAGTCGGTCAATGACCGGCTGGGCCACGCGGAGGGCGACCGCGCGCTCCAGGCCATGGCGGAGATCCTGCTCGAGACCTTCCGCGCCGCGGACGCCGTCGGCCGGATCGGCGGCGACGAGTTCGTCGTCGTGGTGGCGCCCGGGTCCGATGCCGCCGTCGCGGCACGCCGGCTGGAACACCACCTGGACGCCTGGCACGGCGCCGAGGACCGCTACACGCTGCGCGCCTCGATCGGTGTCGGGCATGTCGCGAGCACGACGCTCGACGGCTTCTGGGATGCCGTGGACGCGGCAGACCGGCGGATGTACGCGGAGAAGCAGGCGCGCCAGGTCCGCGAGGTTCAGCCGAACGCCGCCCCCGCCGCCCCAGCCCACCTGAACGGGGGCCCGGGCGGCCCGTCCATGGTGCCGGTCCTGTCCTGACCGGTGGCGCCCATCGGCCGCCGAGCGCCCACCGCCAAGAACGCATCTCCACCGCCAGGTGCCGCTCGGTCGGGGGAGGACCGGGCGCCTCCTGGGGGCGTGTAGGTGAGCCTGCGGAGCGGCGTCCACCGCGATTCGCGCAGGGTGAAGAGCGAGGCCGATCTCAAGGCCGCGGTCGGAGCGTGATCCATGTGGTCTTGGTCTCGGTGTACTGGTCGTGGGCGTGGACGCTCTTGTCGTGGCCGCCGAAGCCGGACAGCTTGTAGCCGCCGAACGGCGTCGTCTGGTCGCCCTCGGCATAGGCGTTGATTCCGACCACGCCCGCCCGGAGCTCGCGTGCCACGCGGTGCGCCACGTGGAGGTCGTCGGTGTAGACGGAGGCGCCCAGGCCGTACGGCGTGTCGTTCGCGATGCGGACCGCCTCCTCCTCGGTGTCGAACTCGATCACCGACAGGACGGGCCCGAAGATCTCCTCCCGCGCGACCCGCATGTCGTTGCGGACGTTGTCGAGGATCGTGGGGCCGACGAAGTAGCCGCCGGTCTCGCGCAGGATCTGCTCCCCGCCGGCCACCACCCGCGCGCCCTCGCCCATGCCCGACTCGACGTAGTCGAGCACGGTGTTCATCTGGCTGCGGCTGACGAGCGGCCCGAGCCGGCTTGACGGGTCGAGCGGGTCGCCCACGGGCCAGTTGACGAGCTCGGACACCAGCGCCTCGAGCAGCGCCGCGCGTCTGGAGCGGTGGACGATGAGCCGCGAGCCGGCGGAGCAGTTCTCGCCCATGTTCATGAAGATCGCGATGGCAGCGTTGGCCGCCACCGACGCGAGGTCCGTCACGTCGGGGAACACGATCTGCGGGCTCTTGCCGCCGAGCTCGAGCAGCACGCGCTTGAGGTTGCCGTCGGCCGAGTAGTGGAGGAAGCGGCGGCCGACGTCGGTGGAGCCGGTGAACGCGAGGCAGTCCACGTCGGGGTGGCGGCCCAGCGCCTCGCCCACGCTCCCGCCCGGGCCGGGGACCACGTTGAGCACGCCGTCGGGGATCCCGGCCTCGGTCGCGAGCTCGGCGATCCGCAGCAGCGAGAGCGCGGTGTACGAGGCGGGCTTGATGACCATCGTGTTGCCGGTCGCGAGTGCGGGGCCCATCTTCCAGGCGGCCATGAGCG
>JAKAMV010000571.1 GCA_021812735.1 Chloroflexota bacterium
GGATGCCGTCGTCGATGCGCGCGCGGCCCGGCACCGGCCCGAGCACCGCCTTCGGCCGGCCGCGGTCGGTGACGCGCAGGACCTCTCCCCGCTCCGCGCGGTCCAGGTACTCCGAGAGGCGCTGCTTCAGCTCGCGGATCCCGACGTCTGCCATGTGGCCACACTACCACAGCGATGTGTCCACATCATTGCGCAGGAGCCGATTGCGGAGCGCGCACCCTGGGCGGACGACCAAGCGGCGCGGGTCACGCTCGAGACCGTCGGCCGCCTCTGCGCCGCCTTCCCGCGTCTGAAGCGACCGGTTGAGGCTGCCACGACTTCGGCGCGGTTGCCCTTGTCGCGCCGTACTGCGAGGAGGTGGGTGCGGCCTCAGCGGAAGGTGATCGTTGCCTCCAGGGTGTTGACCACGACCTCACCCTCCCGGACCTCGACGACGAGCGTCGCCGGTCCGAGGGCCTGCGCCCGCGAGCTCCGCAGCGCGACGACGAACTCGTCCGTCCTGGCGTCATAGGTCGCGCACGCCCAGGCCCCGCCGCGAACCGCTGCGCGGACGCCGCAGGCCCCGGCGACCGTCGCCGCGCTGGCATCGGAGATCCGGGCGCCGCTCGCGGCGGCGAGGCCGATCCGGACCGGGACGACCGAACCGGCCCGATACGCGGACTTCAGGCCAATGGGCCCGACGACGTCATAGCCCACGACGTACGGGCACGTCGCCGTCGCGCTGTTCCCGGCGAGGTCCCAGGCCGTGAGCGAGACCGACCTGGCGCCGACCGAGCTCGTGTCCGCGCCAGCGGAGGCGGTGGCCGAGGCCGGACCCGAGCTGGCATCCGACACGTCGGCGACGACTGAGCCGGTCCCGCCGAGGACGAAGGCGGCCTGGCGGCAGGACAGCTGCGGGTCCGTGCCGTCGACCCGGATCGTCCGCCCGACCGGCGGATCGAGCAGGCCTGCGCTGTCGCGCGACGCGGCGTACAGAACGTGGATGCCGTCACCGGAGATCGGGGCGCCCGTGCCGAGGAACGGGCAGCCCGCCGCGAGGTCGTCGAAGCTGGTCGGCATCGAGGCGGGGTCGAGGGCGCAGCGGGTCTCGGCGACGCCCGATCCGGCATCGGTGGCCGACACGGCGGCCGAGACGGGCTGGGTGTACCAGCCGTTCGTGCCTCTCTGATGCTGCAGTGGCTCGGCTCCGAGATGACGGCCACCGACTCGGACCCCCACCCGAGCGTGAAGGCGCTGACACATGGCAGGCGGACAGCGCGGCCGACTTGCAGCGCGCCTGCATGGCCGCGTGGGAGGCGAAGTAGCGACCCCCGCCTGCTACCCTCCCTCGGGACCGGCTCGGCGTATCCCCCCACGCTGCGGCCGGTCCTTTTGATTCCAGCGCTCCGGCGGGTCCCGGACGGTCCGCCCGCGGCGCCGGGTCGCACGAACCTTCCGCCCACCCCGGTGGGGTCTGTGGAACCGGCCGAGCCGGCCCCTGCCGCTGTGGTGAGCAGCAGCAGCGCATGGACAGCGCGTGCGGCTGCCCTCCCCCTGCCCGGAGCGCGGACGCGTGGGCAACGTGTAAACGCCCCGTGGCGCCCATGCCCAGTGCGTCCGCTTACCCCGGATCCACCGAAGCCCAGACGTGATTCACCATTCGGGACACGCAAACAGGTGCCCTTCCGAACGGGGACGATGGAGTTGTTCAAACAACACCAACACCGTCAACCAGGACACCTGCCGGATGCGATCCTCCCACAGCCTCGACCGGATCGGCGTGGCGTTCGACGAGGCGCAACTGGTGAGCGACGCCGGGCTCCTGCTGCCCGCCACCCTCGCCCAGCACCTCGGCCTGAAGGGGCGTCGGCTGGTGCTCAAACGCGAACGGAGTACGGACGCCGTCCGGCGACGCCGCGCCGGCCTCGATAAACGCTAGACCGTCGTTCCGGGCCGGCGCCCTCCCGTCGGCGCGACGCTCAATCGGTCGGGCTCGGCGATCGGCATGGCACGTTCGACTCCTGTCGGGCGCGCTAGAACATATGTTCTATTTGCCTGTCCCACGTCAAGATTCGGCTGTGTCGGCCGGGACCCGGGGTGGCACGCCGATCAGCGGCCCAGCACGGAGTCCGTGGACACGACCGATGCGGGCAGCCCGCGAGAGGCCGCCACGTCATCAGTCGGTGGCGCACGCCTGCACTGCTCCGCCCCCGGCCCGCATGGCGGCCAGCCGCTGCGAGTCCCGGGCCACCACGGCCGACTCGGCCTCGAGGTCGATCGAACGTGCCAGCAGGTAGTAGACGACGCTGGTGAGCGGCAGCCCGACGAGCGCCGCGATGTCATACCCGAGCGCGGAAGCGATCGGCCCGACAAACCAGCTCGCGTCGAAGAAGGGGACCATGGCCCCGAGGCCGATGGCGTACGCCAGGAGCCCACGCCACGACCACTGCCCGTACATGCCGCCTGAGCTCGACACGATGTCGGCCACGGCGTAGCGACCCTTCCGGACGAGGTAGAAGTCGACCAGGTTCACGGCCGTCCACGGGATGACGAAGTAGGTGAGGCCGACGAGGAAGCCGACGAACGTGTCGAGGTACGCCCGCGGGATCAGGAGGACGACGGCCGCGAGCGCGACCCCCAGGATCGTGAGGCCGACCACCCGGAGGGGCGCCGACGGCCGGACCGCCCGGAAGGAGTCGATCGCGCTGACGCCGGTAAGGAATCCGCTGTAGATGCTCACGCCCGCGATGAGGATCGAGACGGGGACGCTCAGGGCGAGGCTCACCGTCCCGAACCCGCCGAACAGCTGGTTGCCGGCGCTATTCATGGCGCCGATGACGTCCTTGGCGCCGGTTGCCGCGACCACGACCGCACCCAGGACCTCGATCCAGACCGCTGACGCGATCGATCCGCCGCCGACCGCCAGGACCACGCGCCACGCCGGCGTCGTCCGCGGGAGGTAGCGGGTGTAGTCGGACACGATGGGCGCCACGGAGATCTGGTAGCCGACCGCCGCGCCGAACTGCGCGAGGAAGCCCGCCAGCACGAAGCCGCCCGCGTCCAGCGAGGGGCCCGCGCCCGCCGTCCTGGCCACAGCCACGGTCAGGACCGCGAACACCAGGACCATGAACACGGTGAGCCAGCGGAGCAGCAGATGCAGCGCGTCATGGCCGAGGACGACGATCACCAGGGCGACGACGAGGAACGCGATCGCGTACCTGTGGGGCGCCGGCGTTGCGATCTGGCCCATCGCATCCGCCGCGACAATCAGGGTGTACAGGCCGAAGCCGACGGTGATCACGACGGAGATCACCTTGACCAGCACCGCGCCCCTGGAGCCGAACTGCACCCGTGACTGGATCAGCTGGGGCAGGCCGAGGGCCGGTCCCTGATACGCGTGGAACGCCGTGAAGAACGTGCCGAACGCGCTGCCCAGGACGATCGCGAGGATCGTCCACGGCAGGCTGAGGCCGAAGGCGAAGCCCACGACGCCGGTCAAGGCGGTCACAAACGTCGCGTTCAGCGTGAACCAGAACGGCATCTGGCGCCACGCCGAACCGTGCCGCTCGGAATCCGGGATGTAGTCCTGGATGTGGGACTCGATCAGCGACGGCAGTCGCGTCGCGGTGGTCTGGCTCATCGGTGGTTGGCGCTCCATCTTGCTGCGGTTCCGCGCACGGTCAACCGTGCCGTGCTCCTGAGATCTGCGAGTGCATGGCGACGACGACGCCGACGACCAGGGTCACCGGCCGTGGCAGGTCGCTCGCGGCGACGCAGCCGGGCAGGGTGGCGAGGGTGCCGGTCACAACGCGCTGGGCGCCCGTTGCACCGCGCGAGATGGCGGCGGCGGGCTCGTCGGGGTCTCGGCCGGCGTCGATCAGGGCGCGCATGATCGGGTCCACGGCGGCGTGGCCCATCAGGATCACGAGCGTCGGCACACGGGCGTAGCGCTCGACCTCTGACGCGGCCACGATCTGGCCCGTTCTCGTCCGTGCGCTGAACACCGCGAACCCGCCCGCGACGCCTCGGTGGGTAACGGGGATCCCGGCGGCCCCCGGCACCGCGACGGCCGACGTCACGCCCGGCACGACCTCGAACGGCAGCCCCGCCTCGCGCAGCGCCAGCGCCTCTTCGCCGCCGCGCCCGAAGACGAACGGGTCGCCGCCCTTGAGGCGTACCACGCAGGCTCCGCGCCGGACCCGGTCGACCAGCAGCGCGTTGATGACCTCCTGGGGCAGCGTGTGGGCGCCTGACTCCTTGCCGACGTAGATCTGCTCCGCGGCCGGCGCAACCTCGACGAGCAGGCCCTCGTCGACGAGGTGGTCGTAGATGACCGCGTCCGCCCCGCGGAGGAGGCGCAACCCGCGGACGGTGATCAGGTCCGCGCTGCCGGGACCCGCCCCCACGAGGTAGGCGATGCCGCTCATGGGCGGGCGTCCGGGCCGTCGAGGACCGCGGCGAGGCGGTCCCGGACCGCGGCCGCCCGCGACGGGCTCGCCCCGCCAGTGCTGACGGCAAGCACGATCCCGGCCGAGCGGTGGACGGCCGGGACGATGAAGGAGCCCTCCCCCGGGGCGTCAGCGACGTTGCACAGGATCCCCGCTGCGCGGGCGTCATCTGCCACGTCCCGGTTCGCCTGCCGTTGGCTTGTCGCGGCAAAGGCGAGGCTCGCCCCATCGAGGTCGCCGGCCCGATACGCCCGGCGCTCCCACACGATGACGCGACCGTCCGCGAGCGCCGCCAGGCGCTCCCCGGCGCTCGGGGACACGAGGCGCACGCGGATCCCCGCAGCGAGGAGGCCCTCGACCTTGCGGGAGCCGACCTGGCCCCCGCCGACGACGACCGCGAGCATCCGCCCCGCACCCACGAGCACCACGGGGTATCCGCCGCCCACGCCTCGCCCGTCCACCTCGCTCACCCCGCCGCCACTCGCACCCCGGCCACGCGCGACGGCTCCTCCGCGGTCAGCGGGCCGGACACCGCGGCCTCCTCGAAGGTCGCCATCTCGTCGAGGGCGGCGAGCGCGGCGTCGAGGATCGGCATCGCCAGCACCGCGCCCGTCCCCTCGCCGAGCCGCAGGCCGAGGTCGAGCAGCGGCTCGAGGCCGAGCCACGTGAGCGCGACGCGGTGGCCGCGCTCGACCGAGCAGTGCGCCGCGATCAGGTGGGGACGCACGGCCGGGCAGATGGTCGCCGCGACCAGCGCGGCCGCCGCGGCCACCAGCGCGTCGAGCAGGACGGGCACCCGGCGCGCGGCGGCGCCCAGGCCGACGCCGGCGAGGCCGCCGATCTCGAGGCCGCCGACCGCGGCCAGGCAGCCGATGCCGTCGGAGGGGTCGGGCGTGTTGACCGCAAGCGCGCGCTCGATGGTGCGGATCTTGCGCTCGAAGCCCTCATCGTCCACGCCCGTGCCGCGCCCGGTCACGGCCCTGGGCTCGGCCCCGGTGATCACCGCCGTCGGCGCGCTCGCGGCGGTGGTGTTGCCGATGCCCATGTCGCCGACGGCGATCGCCTGGACGCCCTCGTCGACGAGCGAGTCCGCGATCTCGATGCCGGCGGCGAGGCACCGCTCCGCCTCGGCGCGCGTCATCGCCGGCCCCTCGGCCATGTTGCGGGTCCCGTCCGCGACGCGCCGCGAGACGAGGTCGGGTCGCGTCGGGAGCGGACCCGCCACGCCCATGTCCACCACGACGACGCGAGCGCCGGCGACCCGAGCGAGCGCGTTGATCGCCGCCCCGCCACGCAGGAAGTTGGCCACCATCTGCGGGGTCACGTCCGCCGGGTACGCCGACACGCCCTCGCGGACGACGCCGTGGTCGGCCGCCATCACGACGACCGCCTTGCTCGCCAGGCGGGGCCGCGGCCGGCCGGTCGTGGCGGCGACCTGGATGCTCAGGGCCTCGAGGCGCCCGAGGCTGCCCGCGGGCTTCGTGAGGCTCGCCTGTCGTTCCCTCGCGGCCGCGGCCGCGAGCTGATCGGGCTCCGGGACGCGCGCGACGGTCTCGAGGATCCGGGTGGTGTCGGGGTTCTGGCTCATCGTCCGGTCATCCTTTCCTGGGCTGGCTGAGCTGGCGGAGGTCGACCGCGATCCCGGCGACCACGAGGTGGACCGCGTGCGCACGGGTGGCAGTGCGCTGGTTGAGGCGTCCGAGGAGGTCGCGATAGGCGCGGCCGAGCGGTGTCGGCGGGACGAGGCCGAGCCCGACCTCGTTGGTCACGAGCACGAGGTCGGCGTCGTGCGCGATGGCTGCGTCGATCCCGCCGTCGAGCTCCTCGGCCAGCGCACGCTCCAGGTCCGCGGCGCGGCTCCGCCAGAGGCTGCGGGGCACGGCCGCGTCCACGTCCGGCTCCCCGAGGTCGAGCAGGCGGTTCGATGCCCAGACCGCGAGGCAGTCGACGAGGACGACCCCACCGGCCGCGGCCGCCTCGCCCAGCGCCGCGCCGAGGGCCATCGGCGCCTCGAGCGTCCCCCACCCGGAGGGCCGACGATCACGGTGGTGGGCGACGCGCTCGCGCATCTCCTCGTCGGTCACGACCGCGGTCGCGATGTAGACAACGGGCCGGGCGCCGTCGCCGCTCGCCGCGAGCTCTGCCGCGCGCGCCTCTGCAAAGGCGCTCTTGCCGCTGCGGGCGCCACCCGTCACCAGCTCGGTGCGACTCATCGGGGCTCCAGACGCCAGCAGCCGCCGACATTCCGCAGCGTCAGGATGCTTGCTGGCGCAGGCGCGCCGACCGATCGCGCCGCCTCGGTACCGAGCGCTCCGGCCAGGACCGCGCCGAGCTGGAACCCGTGGCCGACGACCATGACGGGCGCCGGGTGTGCGGCCACGTCC
>JAKAMV010000572.1 GCA_021812735.1 Chloroflexota bacterium
GCCGGGGCCGGCGGGCGGGGGCGCCTTTCCCGGGCCCAGCCCCCGCCGGCGCGCGAGGGCGGCGGCCGGCCGTCAGCGGATGGGCAGGCCGCGCCAGAGCACGCCGTAGGCCACGGACAGGACGCTCGCCGCGATCAGCAGCCGCTCCGGGAGCCCTCGCCAACCCCGCGAGCCCATCGCCACGAGCGCGACCAGGAACGGCGTGAAGTCGAGCGAGTAGCGGAAGCCGTACTGGACGTAGCCGCCGCCGTAGTAGAGGAAGACGGGGATCGCCACCAGCGCGGCGCAGCCCCACAGGAGGCGGGCGTTCGCGTCGCGCCAGCCAGCCCAGCCCGCCAGGAGCAGCCCCGGCGAGACGAGCAGCATCGACAGCCCGTGCGGGTCCGGCAGCAGGAACGGCGCCCGCGCCCGCACGGTGAACGGGGTCAGGAGCGCGAGCCGGACGTTCTCGGGCACCTGTGCGAGGGCGAACAGGCCAAGCTCCCGGCGGGCCTCGAGGTCGGGCGTCGCCAGGTGCGAGATGCCGTAGCCGTTCTGCCAGGGCGAGCCGAAGCGCGCCCAGTTGAAGGCCGCGTAGGCGATCCCGGCGACCGCGACCGGGGCCCCGAGCTCCACGGCCAGCCGCACGAGGCTCCCGATCCGGCGCCGCACCTCGGCCCGCGAGACGGCCGGCAGCCGGTCCCGGAGGAGCACCAGGGCCAGCGGCCCGGCCGCGAGCAGGGTCGTCGGCCGGGCGAGGAACGCCAGGCCCAGCAGGGTCCCCATCACGAGCGGGCGCCGGCGCCGCGACCACTCGATCAGGGCCAGCTCGAGGAACAGCGTGGCCTCGGCATGAGCGAGGTAGTAGAAGTTGCCGAGCACCGACACGTACAGCAGCAGCGTCCCGAAGGCGCCGAGCACCGCGACCCAGTACGCGGCCGCGCCCGTCGCCCCGTAGCGGCGGGCGAGCGGCAGGGCGATCCACGCCGCCGGGATCCCGAACGCCAGCGATGCCAGGTACGGCGCCATGCCCTGGAGCGCGGGCAGCGGGACGAACGGCAGGTAGGGGAGCACCTGGAGCAGCCCGACGGCGACGTAGACCCGGCCGGCGAGCGTCACCGAGTCCACCGATCCCGCGAAGGTCGGCGAGTCGAGGTGGCCGGCGGCCATCCGGTCGGCCAGCGCCATCATGCGGTCGGGAGCGAGGTGGAAGGTCCGCGTCGCCATCGCCGCCGCCAGGCCGTAGACCACGACCACCGCGGCGTAGAACGCGAGGTCGGCCAGCGGCAGGGACGCGACGGCGCGGCGCCAGGGGGCGGGGGAACGGGTGGTGGGCCGCATCGGCGTCATCCTAGCGGGCCGGCGGCGCGACTTGCCGTGCCCGGGGAGGGGCGCGGTGGCGGGCGGCGAACGCTGGCGCCACCGGCCCACCGGCCTACGGCGGCTGGGCGCCGGGCAGGGCGAAGGCCCAGGACACGAACAGCCACTGCGCCAGGGCGAACGCCACGACGAGCGCGACGGTGCCCCGCCGTCCGAGCGCCCGCGACAGCCCGGCGTACGCGGGGAACGCGATGACGGCGTACCGGGGCAGCGAGTAGATCACGCCGCCCGGCAGGAGCCCGATGGCGAGCGCGGCGAGCGCGTACACGCCGAGCTCCCGGTCGCGCCGGAGGGCGAGCAGCGACCCGGCAAGCATGACCGCGGCGAACAGGAGCCGGCCGTCGTTCCGGATCGACGGGTGGCGGAGCGCGGCGACGTACTGCTCCCACCCGGCGGTCCGGTACCACGACGGGGACGCCCGGAGGAACCCGAGCGGGTCGTGGACGAGCAGCGCGATGAACAGCCACCAGGCGGCGAACACGGCGCAGCCCGCGAGCACGGCGAGGACGGCCGTCCGCCGCTCGGCCCCGCGCCGCCGCACCGCGCCGAGGGCGGCCGAGGCGACGATCGCGGCGCCGTCGATCCGCGCGGCCATCGCGAGGGCGGCCGCCAGCGGCCCGCCGAGGGCGCGGCGGCCGGTCGCGGACCGGCCCAGGAAGTAGGCGGCGGCGAGCGCCAGGAACAGCGGCTCGCTGTAGGCCATGGAGAAGGCGAACGAGGGCGGCGAGAACGCCAGGAGCGCCACGGCGCCGCTGGCGACGGCCGTGCCGAACCGGTCGGCGAGGAGCCGCCAGAGCAGGACCGCCGCGATCACGAACAGGAGGTTCGCGAGCAGGACCGGGACCAGCGGGTCGGGCGACAGGACCGCCGCGACCCGCATGAGCCCGGGCCAGAGGGGGAAGAAGGCGAAGTCGTACCGGCCGACGGTCGTGGCGCTCGTGAACGACGTCGGGTGGTAGCCGTGGGTGGCGACCTCGAGATACCAGCCGGCGTCCCACCACGTGAACGGCGTCGGGATGGTCGCCCGCGACGACGCGTCGGCGAGGATGATCAGGACGCTCGAATAGACGCGCGACGCGAGCGCGATCAGGGCCGGCGTCAGGAGCGCGCGCCAGGACGCCGTCGAGAGCACGAGCGCAAGCCGCCCCGTTCCCGTGGCCCTCCCGTCGTCGCGCCCCTGGCCCAGCCGCACCGTCCACCGCCCTCTCGGATCTGCCGCTCGGCGGAGGGTACCGCCCCGGGCGCGGCCGCGGTGGGGCCGGGTCCCGCGGCCGAGGGCGATTAGCTCAGTCGGTTAGAGCGAATGCTTG
Organism: Chloroflexota bacterium; assembly: GCA_021812735.1. The sequence continues at coordinate 2,670 of JAKAMV010000572.1, forward strand.
ACATGCCGTTGCGCTCCCAGCGGTGTAGCCTCCCCCATCTGAACGTGACGGCCCGTCGCGAAGGCGCGCCGATTATCGTGGTGTTCGGCCGGGTGCGGGGCGAGGAAGTAGGGCCGAATTCTTCGTCGATTCCGGCCGCGCGACCTTGTCCGTGTTGCCCCAGGACCCCGCCGTCGGCGCCGAGGTAACTGGGGTGGCGTCCGCTCCGCCGTCGGGCGTGTGGCCGGCCGGCCGTCCTTGGAACTCCGGCTCGTCGGTCCACGAGATCGCCGGCTGCACACCGGCGGCTAGGTCGCCCCACTGGATGCCGCCCCGGCGGCAGGGCTGGCCGGGCGCGCTCATCCTGCCCGACGCCGTGCGGCGTGCACGGCATCGTGCTGCTCCGCTGTCGTCTTGGCCCGTCGGGACGCGCGAGCCCCGGGCTGCTTCTGCCAGGCCTCGTCAACCGACCGAAGCTGGGGATGGCGGTGCGGCTCCGATGTCGCTGGCACGCCATTCGCAAACTGCTCCGCGAACACCTCGACCAACTCCGGGTCGAACTGGATCCCCGCCATCCGTCGGAGCTCCTCGATCGCAGCCTCGTGGGAGATCGCGGCGCGGTATGGACGCCCACCGGTCATGGCCTCGTACGCGTCGCAGATCGACACAATCCGCGCGCCGATCGGGATGTCTCGGCCGGCCAGCCCGTGCGGGTACCCGCGGCCGTCGTACCACTCGTGGTGATGCAGCACGATCATCGCGGCGTCGCGCAGCGCTCCGGCCTGCTCCAAGACGACGTGGCCGATCTTCGGGTGCTCGGTGACGACGCGCCACTCAGCGGGGCGCAGGTCGGCCGGGCTCGCGAGGATCTCGTCGGGGATCGCGAGCTTCCCGAGGTCGTGCAGCAGACTGGCGGTGTGGATCCGGTCCAGTTCGCCCTCGGGCAGGTCGATCGCGCGGGCCATCGCGATCGACGCCTCGGCGATGAGCGTCGAGGGCTTCCCGGCCCAATCCGGCCGGCCCTCGAGCGAGGCCAGGAGCGCGTCTTGCGCCGCGGCCATGGCGGCGCGCCCCACGTCGATCGCGGCGGACCGCGCCTCGGGGCGGATCGGCGACCGGTGGACGGTCGCCTCGTCCTCGGCCTCGCAGAACACGTACACGGAGTCTCGCCCGAGGGCCTTGGCTGAGTAGAGGGCCGCGTCGGCGTCTCGGACGAGAGCGTCTGCGTGCAGCCGGGGGCCGGTGCCGCCGGCGACGCCTGCGGAGACGGTTACGGTCGACTCCTGCCCGTCGGGCAGGCGGATGGGCGTCCTGGCGACCACCAGGCGGAGCTTCTCGGCGAGCGAGGCTGCGGCGTCCGCGTCGGTCTCGGGGAGCACCAGGAGGAACTCCTCACCGCCGAACCGGCCGACAACGTCCACTGACCGGATGTTCTCGGCCAGTCGCCTGGCGACCTCCCGGAGGGCCTGGTCGCCCGCGGTGTGGCCGAACGTGTCATTCAGGCGCTTGAAGTGGTCGAGGTCGAGCATCACGACGGAGAGCGGCCTGGCGTACCGCGCCGCGCGGGCCAGCTCCTCGTCGACCCGACCCAGGACGGCCTGGCGATTCGGAATCGCCGTCAGGGGGTCGACCGTGGCCAGCTGCCAGGTGGCGCCCACGCGCTCGGCCAGCTGCTCGAATGCGCGACGGAGACGGGGGTCCTCGATCCCCTTCGCGTCTGCGGCGACCAGGTCCGCCTCCCCGGCGGCCGCCGTTAGCCGCTCGGCGAGTTGCGAGATCCGGCGCATCTGCCGCCGCACGACCAGGGCGGAGAAACCGGCGGTCGCCGCGAGGCCGCCGGCGAGCGCCATCAGGAGCGCGCTGATTGTCAAGACTGTGTTGCTGTCCAACGCCCCGAACCTCCCCCGGCGTGCAGGACATCTCCCCGCATGGGCCGTGCGTTGAGCGTAAGCACCGCGCGTGCGCATTCCATGGCCGGATAGTCCTACGCCCCGCCGTACGCTCCCAGAGGCAGAAGCTGCCCGGATGGCACCCAACGGCGACGGCGAGCCGCGCGACCGCCTCGGTTTCGGTCGCGCCCGTCGCGTCGGTCGACGACCTCAACTTCCCCCTTGCGCGGATGCTCGCGCCAGAGGCCACGGCGGTGCGCGCGCCGTCAGCGGGTCTCGCGCCGGCCTTCCGGACGTTCAGCCGCGAAGGCTCGCCAGCGCCTCGTGCGGGGCATCGGCCGCGGCCTCTCGATCGCCCACGGCGGAGCTGATGAGGCCCCGCCGATGTGGGGGGGACACCGTCGGGGCCGGCGGCAAGGCTACTGCGGCCGGGCCAATAGGGAGGCTGCGAGAGTGCGTGGCCACTCGCACGAGCGAGTCTCCATTCAGACCGCGCCGAAAGGAGGCAGGGGGCCCGTCGCCCCGCCGGCTGGTCACCGCCGGCCGTCCTGGGCCAGCCGGTCGGCGGGGGAGAGCGACCTTGCGACCTTGCGCGCCCGCTCGGCGCGCATGCTCTTGGCGTACCGGGCCACCATCTCGCGGGAGCGCCAGCCGGCCACCTCCATCAGGTCGGTCTCCTGCATGCCCGCCGAGAGCATGCTCTGGGCGTAGGCGTGGCGGAAGAGGTGCGGGTGCACGCCAGCGAGGCCGGCGGCCTCGCAGCGGTCCCGCACGAGCTTCGCGAGGCCCGTCTCGCGGAGGCGCCTCTTGCGCCCGAGCCACAGCCACGGCTCGCCGGAGTCGGCCCTCCTCGCCCGCGCGCGCACGTACCGGTCCAGGGCGCGGACAGTGGTGTCGCCGATCGCCACGCGACGCCTGCCGGTCTTGCCGTCCACGTCCACGAGCCCCTCGTCCAGGTCCACGTGCGTGACGCGGGCGCCCGCCGCCGCGCAGGCCAGGGAGGCGCCGCCGGTGTAGGCGAAGAGCGAGAGCACCACGGGCGCGCGCCCGAGGGCCGCGGCGGCCTGCCGCACGGCTCCGTCGAGCCAGCCCCACGTCGCGGCGTGCTCCGGGAAGACGCCGACCTGGCCGCCCACGGCCGCCCGGCACTCGAGCGTGAGCGGCCCGATGCGCACGGGCCACGGGTCGGCCGCCGCGCCGCGCACCCAGGCGCCCTTCGCCCAGCGCAGCGAGGGCTTCGCCCACTCGCCGTCGGGGGCGCGTCGCGACCCGTTGGCACCGGGCGCGGGCCGGTCCACGAAAACGTCGGCGATGCGCTCGAGCCGCCGGCCGCGGCCGCGGTGGGGCCGGGTCCCACGGTCCCGACGCGGCGTTGGTTCGTGCTATCCTCCGCGGCCGAGGGCGATTAGCTCAGTTGGTTAGAGCGCATGCTTGACATGCATGAGGTCACTGGTTCGAGTCCAGTATCGCCCACCACCTCGGCCCGTCCGCGGGCCCGAGCGCGAACGCGTCGAGCGGGACGCACCGCACCGGAACGTCGCCAGAGAGCAGGGGCCGCAGGCTGGGAGCCCCCGCAGAGCCGACCGGACGCGGCACCACCCGTGAGCGGCCGGCGAACCGGCCCGGGATCCGCCCGTTAGCGCGGCACGAGAGCGCGGCGGCAGCACACCACGAGGCCGGCGCGAAGGCGGGTGGAACCGCGGGAGGTCGAACCTCTCGTCCTGTCGGGCGAGAGGTTCTGTGATTCTCAGGAGCGCGATCGACATGGCAGACGACACCCAGGCCCAGGCCGAGCTGGCCGACGACGAGGCCCTGGAGGCCCCGATCCGAGGCTCCGCGGACGAGCTGCTCGACGCGGGCGCCCACGCGCCCATCGACGCGATGCGCCACAGCACGGCGCACGTCATGGCGGAGGCGGTGCTGGCGCTGTTCCCCGACGCGCGGCTGGGCATCGGCCCGGCGGTGGAGAACGGCTTCTACTACGACTTCGACCTGCCGCGCCCGCTCACGCCCGACGACCTCGCCGCCATCGAGGCCCGGATGGCCGAGAGCGTCAGGGCGGACCACCCCTTCGTGCGCCGCGAGGTCGGCTTCGACGCCGGGCGGGCGGCCGAGGCCGAGGCCGGCCAGGCCTTCAAGGTGGAGATCCTCGACGACCTCGCCCGCAAGGCGGCCGAGACGGGCGAGCCCATGCCGCCGGTGACCTTCTACGAGCACGGCCCGTTCCGCGACCTGTGCAAGGGGCCGCACGTGGCGTCC
>JAKAMV010000573.1 GCA_021812735.1 Chloroflexota bacterium
CCGATCTTGCCGATGCCGGCGCCGTCGATGACGATCCCGATATCGCAGGCGCCGGTGGCGACGAGGCGGGCGACCACGTGCGCGAAGTCCGGGTAGTCCACGGCGTCGGGCCGGTTGGTACCGCAGTCGGTCACGCCGAGGCCCTTGCCCTTGAGGTGCTCGACGAGGACGCCCTTGAGCGCGAATCCGCCGTGGTCCGAGCCGACGGCGACCGTGCGCGGGTTGGCGCCGGCTGCCGTCGTGGGGGTCGCGTCGGTGGTTGACGCCTGGCTCGCCGTCATCGAGGTCTGAGCCGGTGCCCCGGCGCCCGGGGACGCCGACGACGCACCTGCCTCGACGGTCGCCAGCGCGCGCTCGACCAGCTGGCGGACCAGGGACTCGTCGGGGTGGCGCCGCGGATCAGCCATGGGCGAGCACCCACTCGGCCGTGGCGTCGTCGCAGGCGAGGGCGTTCAGGGCGCCGGCCCGGATGGCGCCCAGCGCCACTGGACCGCGTCCCGCGCCCGCGGCCACGCCCACGCGCAGCGGCTTGCGCGCAAGCTCGCCGATCGGCAGGCCGACGGTCCGGGCGTCGAGCTCCGGCCATGCGACCGCGCCGTCGATGTCGAGGAAGCGCCCGACCACGTCTCCCACGGCCCCCATCGAGCGCAGCCGCGCCTGCTCCTCCTCGGACACGAAGCCCGACTCGAGGTGCGGGCTGTCGGGCGCGGGGATGCCGAGACCGAACACCGCCGTCGGCGCCCGCCGGGCGGCGTCGAGCGTCTCGCGGATCGCCGGATCGTCGGCCAGGGCCGCGGCGAGCTCCGGCGTGCCGACGATGGCCGGAGCGTTGAGCAGCCGGAACTCGGCGCCCGTGGTGGAGGCGAAGCGCTCCAGGATCTCGTTCGCGCGGGTCGGCTGGGCCGACCGCGAGCTGGCCCCGTTCAACTGGACGATCTCGGACGCGGTGGTCCAGCCTCGCGGGAGCGCGCGCGCCACGGCCAGCATCGTGCGGCCCCAGGACACTGCGATCTCGCCCGACGGGTGCTGCCTCGCGAGGAGGTCCGCCGCCGCCTCCGCCACGGCGTCACGTGCGAGATCGTCGGCGAGGGCGCCCGCGGTGGTCGCGGGCACGTCGGCCACGGCGGCGGCCACGAGCCCGAACCGCTCGACAAGCCGGTCCTCGAGCTCCACCAGCCGGGCGGCGGGATGGACGATCTCGATGCGGACGATGTCCTCGGCCACGGCGCGGTCGAGCAGGCGGCCAACCTTGAAGCGGCTGATGCCGAGGCGGTCGCCGACTTCCTCCTGCGACAGGTGGAGCCGGTAGTACATCTGCGCGATGCGCACCACGAGCCGCACGTCGAGCTGGCCGCGACGGCTGTCAGCGAGCATCCGACCTCCAATGTGCACATTTGAGCATACATGCGCTCACATGTGCGTCCTGTGGGCATGCTAGCACCGCGCGGCGACAAGTCAAGGGCCTGTGGGAGGCTCGGCCGGCGGACCTAGCCCGGCCGAAGGGCGGCGTACACCGCGAACAGCGCCTCGTCCGCGACGATGCCGGGCATGCCCCACGAGGCAGAGAGGTACACGACCACCAGATCGTGCGCCGGGTCCACCCAGAGCTTGGTTCCCGACTGCCCTCCGTGGCCGAACGCGGCCGCGGATGCCGGGTGCGCCGGTCCGGGCTTTCCCCACCCGAGCGCGTAGTGGCCGTCGTCGAGCCGGTTCTCGGCGCGGCCGAGGCCGTCGACCGTGGCCTCGCGGGTCGCCAGCTCGACGAAGGCGGGGGACAGGACTCGCTCGCCGTCGAGCTCGCCGCCGCGCAGCATGGCCCGGCCGAAGCGCAGCAGGTCCGCCGCGGTGCTCCACAGGCCGCCGCCCGCCAGGCGCAGGGCCGTGTAGCGCTCGGCCAGCGTCGCCGCCACGGCCGGCACCTCGCGGCTCGCCAGCCGGGCGCCGTCCCAGACGGCGATGTCGAGCGGCGGCTGGCGATCGCCGAGGCCGGCGGCGCGCGGGTCGAAGGTCGTCTGCCGCATGCCGAGCGGGTCCAGCACCGTGCGGTGCAGGATGGCCGGCAGCTCGTCGCCGGTCGCCCGCTCCATGGCCAGGGCGAGCAGCTCGAACGGGATGGTCATGTACGCGAAGCGGCTGCCCGGGGCGACAACCGGCTGGCGCGCGAGCACACGGACGAGGAGGCCCGGCCGGTCGATGCCGGCGCGGACCAGGGTCTCGATGCCCTCGTCGTCGATGCCGGTGGTGTGGGTCAGCACGTGCCAGGCGGTGAGCTGGCGTCGGGCGTTGTCGGCGCGGAGCTCGGGCAGGAGGTCCGCGAGCGGCGCCGAGAGCCCGAGCGCGCCCTCCTCGACCAGCCGGAGGGCGGCCGTCGCCACGATCGGCTTGGTGATCGACGCGATGAAGCAGACGGCGTTGGTTCCGATCCTGCGCTGGGCGGTCGGGGACGTCACCGCCTCGAGGCGGATGGTCCCGGCGGCATTGGCCACGCCCAGGATGACGAACGGGAGCTCGCCCGCCCGGGCGCGCCGGGCGGCGACGGAGAAGGCGAGGTCGAGCGCGACGGGGTCGAGGCGGTGGGTCGGCATGGCTGCCCGGAGCGTAGCGTGACCTGAGGCAGGCGGGGCCGCGGGGCCGAGTCCGGCCGGCCGCACGCATCGGCGCCGGTCGATCGCGGGTTCCGGCGCGGAGTAGCATGCGGTCGTGACCGACACCGCCACGGCGCCGACCATCGGCGACGTGCCCGACCGTCCCGCGAGCCCCATCGCCGAGGAGATCCGGCTGCGCCTGGCGGATGCGTGGGGCGACATGGGTGCCGCCTGGGGTGTCGCGCCGGCGATCGCCCGGGTCCACGCGTACCTGATGGCCCGCCAGGCGCCGCTGACCGAGCGCGAGGTGCGCGAGGCGCTTGGCCTCTCGCACCGCGCCGCCAGCCTGGCCCTGGCCGAGGCCGAGGCGTGGGGGCTCGTCGAGAAGGTCGCCGAGCCGCGCCGCGTCGGCCGTCGCGGTCCCGCCGGAACGGCCTACCAGGCGATCGGCGACCACTGGCGCTGGTTCGGCCGGGTCGTCGCCGAGCGCAAGGTCCGCGAGGGTGACCCGATCGTCGAGGTGCTCGAGCGCACGCTCGCCGACACGTCCGCCGCGCTGGCCACGGCGCCGGGCGACCCCGATCTCGTCCGCCTCCGGGAGTGGCTGGCGACATTCCTGATCTTCGTGCGCCTGTTCGACCGCGCCGTGGGCCTGGTGTCGCGCCTCGAGCCGACGGAGCTGGAGCGCGCGCTGCGCCTCCTGGGCGAGGTGCCCGACGACGCGATCCTGCGCCTGGTCGCGCTCCTCGACGGCCTGCCCGACCGTGACGTGCTGGACCTCGTCGAGGCCCTGTCGCGCCTCTCGCCCACGAGCGCCCGCCGCGCCACGACGCTGATGTCCGGCGTGGTGAGGACGCTCGTCCGCTAGGCGGGGCAACGCGGCGGCGGTCAATCGCCGCAACCGGCCGGTTCTGCCTGCCGGCCCTCCGGCCGGCCAATCCGGGACTCAACGGGCGCACGACGCGCTGAGATGCGCAATTCCGGGCAGCGCTTGTGGGGCGCGAGCCCTCGCGGTGCGCTAGGTACGCCTCGAACTGCACACCCGGAGGCACGGCGCGCCCGCAGGGTCCCGGAATGGCGGGCGAGCACGGATGGCTCTCGGCGAGTCGTCCGGGGCCCTTGTTCGCGCCCGGCCGAACCTCGCGGCTTGGCTCCGTCACCTATGCCCGGCTTGACTCGTAGCCGCAGGCGAGGCGCCCGATGCCGTCATTCATGCACGACATGCATCCGTGGGGGTCGAAGGTTGCGGATCCGCCGCTTCTGGCCCGCCTCCGGCTCCGCGATAGGCGCGAACAGTCATGGTGCGCATAGCTGACGGACGTCCCGAGATCGTGACCCTGGGTCGGGTGCCGCGTGACCCTCGGTCGGCTGTTCCATCCTCTCAGCGGGCCACGCGCGCGCGGCCGAATCACAGGGCCGTGACATAATCGAGAGCGAACGCCGGACCGAACCGGTTCGAACGGGCGAGGACCCCGGGGCCAGTCGGACGGCCGGCGCGCGCGTCCTTGTCCGGAGAGCCCAAGCCATCATGACCGAAACCTCCACCTGGGCCACCAAGAAGGGCCTTGCCCAGATGCTCAAGGGCGGCGTCATCATGGACGTCGTCACCCCCGAGCACGCCAAGATCGCCGAGGACGCTGGCGCTGTCGCCGTCATGGCGCTCGAGCGCGTCCCCGCCGACATCCGCGCCGCCGGGGGCGTGGCCCGCATGTCCGATCCCGCCATGATCGAGGGGATCATGAGCGCGGTGTCGATCCCGGTGATGGCCAAGGCGCGGATCGGCCACTTCGTCGAGGCGCAGATCCTCGAGGCGCTGGGCGTCGACTACATCGACGAGTCCGAGGTGCTCACCCCGGCCGACGAGCGCAACCACATCGACAAGCACGCCTTCAAGGTCCCGTTCGTGTGCGGCTGCCGCAACCTTGGCGAGGCGCTCCGGCGCATCAACGAGGGCGCCGCGATGATGCGGACCAAGGGCGAGGCCGGCACCGGCAACGTCGTGGAGGCCGTGCACCAGCTGCGTGACGTCCTGGCCGACATCCGCCGGCTCCAGGGCATGCGCGAGGACGAGCTGTTCGTCGCCGCCAAGGACCTGCAGGCGCCGTACGAGCTGGTCAGGCAGGTGGCGGCCGACGGGAAGCTGCCCGTGGTCAACTTCGTGGCTGGCGGGATCTCCACCCCGGCCGACGCCGCGCTCGTGATGCAGCTGGGGGCCGAGGGCGTCTTCGTCGGCTCCGGGATCTTCAAGAGCGAGGACCCGGCCCGCATGGCGAACGCGATCGTCCAGGCCACGACGCACTACCAGGACGCCAAGATCCTCGCGGACATCAGCAAGGGCTTGGGCGCGCCGATGCGGGGGATCGCGCTCGAGACGATCCCCGAGCAGGAGCGGCTGGCGGTCCGCGGCTGGTAGGCCGGACGGGTCGGCGGAGGCCGGCGCGATGACGATGCGGATCGGAGTCCTGGCCCTGCAGGGGGCCTTCGCGGAGCATGTCGCCTCGCTGCGTGCCGTGGGCGCGGAGCCTCTCGAGGTGCGCCTGCCCGCCCAGCTCGACGACGTCGACGGCCTGATCATCCCGGGCGGCGAGAGCACGACCATGCGCAAGCTCATCGACCGCTGGGGGCTGCGCCAGCCCATCCTCGACCTGGCCGGACGTGGCGCGCCGATCTTCGGCACCTGTGCCGGCATGATCGTGCTCGCCAGCGAGATCGCCGGCGGCGAGGAGCCGGTCCTCCCCCTGCTCGACGTCACGGTGGAGCGCAACGCCTTCGGGCGCCAGCTCGACAGCTTCGAGACCGACCTCGACGTCCCGCTGCTGGGAGACCGCCCGGTCCATGCGGTGTTCATCCGCGCCCCGGTCATCGAGCGCGTGGCGCCGGACGTGGACGTGATGGCGCGCCTGCCCGACGGGCGCGTCGTGGCCGTTCGGCAGCGCAACGTGATCGCGACCTCGTTCCACCCGGAGCTGTCCGGCGAGAGCCGGTTCCACCGCCTGGTGTCCACGATGGCCGCCGAGCACGCCGATCCCGGCGAGGGGGTCGGGCGCCGCCCGTATCCCACTCGCCGCTCGCAGCAAGGGCGGTGATCCCACCGTGGCCCGGAGCACCGGCAAGGTTCGGGCAGCGCGGCTGACGGACCTCGCCGCCCTCGGCGAGCTGTCCCGCCGCGCCCAGGGGGACGAGGAGGCGACGCGCTCGCTCGGCCTGCCCGTGAGCGGACCGCCGATCGGGGTCTTCAGCCTGTTCCGCCTGCCGCTGGGCGCCTTCCAGCCGCATGACGCCCTGTACGTGTTCGACCGCGACAGCCACATCGCCGGCCTGCTGCGCGTGGAGCGCGATTCCGGCCGCGACGAGTGGACGGTGGTGGAGCTCGACGCGGTGGGCGGCCTCGATGCCGGCGACGTCCGCTTCCGACTGGTCCAGCACCTGCTGCGCGACGGGGCGAAGCGGGGCGCCACGCGGTTCCACGTGGCGTGCGCCGACGCCGACGACAACGTGGAGCTGTTCATGCAGGCGGGGTTCGCGCGCTTCGGCGACGAGCGGATCCTGTTCCGCGAGCCGGGCGACCTGCCGGCGCCCTGGACGGAGGCCGAGACCCGCAAGGCGGGCATCCACCCGACCGGCCCGCTCCACGCGCTCGCGCTGTCGCGGCTCTACGCGGCGGTGACGCCCTCGCCGGTCCAGCGGCTGGAGTGCCTGCGCCTGGTCGACTGGGAGCGCCTCGGGAGGGACTGGCGGATCCCCCGCAGCTCGCTCAACCCCATCCTGCGCTTCGCCGACGTCTACACGTTCGTCCTCCATGCGCCCAATGGCGGCCGGGACGGGACGCAGCTGGACGCGTTCGTCCAGATCGGCGTCGCCAAGGAGGACCAGCCGCACTACCTCAAGATCATCGCCCGGCCCGAGGCGGACACCGGCCCGTTGGCCCGCTTCGCGCTCGGGGTCATCGCCGAGCGCGCGGACAAGGCCACCCGCAACGAGGGGGTCATTGCGCCGGTGCGAACCTACGAGTCGCCGCTCGACCGGCGGCTCGAGGAGGAGGGCTTCAACGACATCGCAACCGTCACGCTCCTGATGAAGGAGACCCTGGTCCGCGTCGCCGAGCCGCGCCTGGTCCCGGCCGGCGTCCGGTGATTGATCGATAGGAGGTCCCACAGGCGTGGAAGAGCAGATGCGGCAGCGCGCAGCCGCCGACGACC
>JAKAMV010000574.1 GCA_021812735.1 Chloroflexota bacterium
GCGGCTGCTTCACGGACGGCGACTATAGTAGGCGCAGGTCGAAGCTACGCAGGATGCCGTACGCGGAGGCCATCCGCCCGACCTGGCGGCCGGCCTCCGCCCACTGCCTACCGAGGATCACCATGACCGCCGCACCGAGCCGGCCGGAACAGCTTGCGATCGACACCATCCGGACCCTGTCCATCGACGCCGTGCAGGCCGCGAACAGCGGGCATCCGGGCATGCCGATGGGCGCTGCTCCCATGGCCTACGTGCTCTGGACGCGCTTCCTGCGGCACGCCCCGCACGACCCGTCGTGGCCGGACCGGGACCGGTTCGTGCTGTCGGCGGGGCACGGCAGCATGCTGCTGTACTCGCTGCTGTACCTGACCGGCTACGACCTCGCGCTGGACGAGCTCCGGCGGTTCCGCCAGCTCGGCTCGCGCACCCCCGGCCACCCCGAGTACGGGCTCACCCCCGGCGTGGAGGCCACCACCGGGCCGCTCGGCCAGGGTTTCTCCAATGCGGTGGGCATGGCGATCGCCGAGCACCGCCTGGCGGCCGAGTTCAACCGACCCGGGCACGCCGTGGTGGACCACTGGACGTACACCATCTGCAGCGACGGCGACATGCAGGAGGGCATCGCGTCCGAGGCGGCCAGCCTCGCCGGCCGGCTCCGCCTCGGCCGGCTCGTCGCGCTGTACGACGACAACCACGTCCAGCTCGACGGGCCCACGGACTGGGCCTTCAACGAGGACGTGCTCGAACGGTTCGACGCCTACGGGTGGGACACGCGCCGCGTCGAGGACGGCAACGACGTCGAGGCCATCGCGACGGCGATCGAGGCGGCCAGGCAGGACCCCCGTCCCAGCATGATCGCGGTGCGCACGCACATCGGGTACGGCTCCCCCAACCGGCACGACTCGTCGAAGGCCCACGGCCAGGCGCTGGGGGAGGACGAGGTCCGCCTCACCAAGGAGGCCTACGGCTGGGATCCCGACCGTCACTTCTACGTTCCGGATGATGCGCTGCGCCTGTTCCGCGAGGCGGTCCCGCGCGGCGAAACCTGGGTCCGCGACTGGCAGGCACGGCTGGACGCGTACCGGCAGGCGTTCCCTGACGAGGCCGCGGAACTCGAGCGACGCGTCGCGCGCCGGCTCCCGGACGGCTGGGACCGGGCCCTTCCGTCGTTCGGCGTCGACCAGGCCCAGGCAACCCGCCAGGCGTCCGCGGCAGCCATCCAGGCCGTCGCGGCGGCAGTGCCGGAGCTGTTCGGAGGTGCCGCCGACCTGTCGGAGAGCAACCTGACCGACGTCAAGGGCGGCGGACAGTACGGTCCCGACAACCCGACCGGCCGCAACGTCCGCTTCGGCGTGCGGGAGCACGCCATGGGGGCGATCGCGAACGGCCTCGCCTACCACGGGGGATACCTGCCGTACGTCGGCACATTCCTGACCTTCAGCGACTACATGCGGGGCAGCGTCCGGCTGGCCGCCCTCAGCAGGCTGCACGTGATCTACGTCTGGACGCACGACTCGATCGGCCTGGGCGAGGACGGGCCCACGCACGAGCCGGTGGAGCACGTGGCCGCCCTGCGTGCCATGCCCAACCTGTGGGTCATGCGCCCGGGCGACGCGAACGAGACGGTGGCGGCGTGGCGGGCCGCGGTGGCCCGCACGGATGGCCCCGTGGCGCTCGCGCTCAGCCGGCAGAAGCTGCCCGTGTTCGAGGCAACCCGCGAGCACGCCGCGGACGGCGTGGCACGCGGCGCCTACGTGCTCGCCGAGGCGACCGGCGGAGACGGCGGGGCGGCGAAGCCGCGCCTGCTGCTGCTCGCCACGGGCTCCGAGCTGCAGCTGGCGATGGAGGCCCGCGAGCGGCTCCAGGCCCGGGGCGTTCCGACCCGCGTCGTCTCGATGCCGTGCTGGGAGCTGTTCGAGCAGCAGGACGCGGCGTACCGGGCGCAGGTCCTCCCGCCGGAGGTCACCGCCCGTGTCAGCATCGAGGCGGGCGTGTCGTTCGGATGGGACCGCTGGGTGGGGCCGCAGGGCGCGATGATCGCGGTCGAGACCTTCGGGATCTCGGCACCCGGCCCCCAGGCCATGGAGGCGTTCGGGATCACCACCGATCACCTCGTCCAGGTCGCGGAGGGCGTCCTCGAGGGGCGCACCCGCGGCGTCGTCGCGTCGAGGCCGCCCGGCCTCGTGTCGCACGGCTCGGCGCAGTGACGGCGGTGCGGGAGATGCGGGGACTGGGAGGAGCACGATGACCGGCAGGCTGTCCGCTTCTGGCGTCTCGCTGCCCGAGGAGCTGCGGGGTGGCGTCGACTCGGCGATGCAGCGCGCGCTGGCCGAGGGCTGGGTCGGGCGGATCTGGACCAGGGACGCGTCGCTCTGGTCGCCCGACGAGCCCGTGCAGGCGAAGATCCTGAACCGCCTGGGCTGGCTGCACGCGCCCGAGGCGTTCCTGGAGGACGTCGACGAGCTGCGGGCCTTTGCCGACGGGATCCGAGAGCAGGGATTCACCCAGGCGGTCCTCTGCGGGATGGGCGGCAGCTCCCTGGCTCCCGACGTGCTGGCCGCGGTGTACGGCGTGGCGGCCGAGGGCGGCACCCCCGTGCACGTCCTCGACTCGACCGACCCGGACGCGGTGCGCTGGACCCGCGAGTCGTTCGACCCCGCGACGACCCTCTACCTGATCTCGACGAAGTCGGGCACCACCACCGAGACGCTGAGCTTCCTGGCCTCGTTCTGGGACCAGGAGACGCACGGCCGGGGGATCGCGTGGCCCGAGCTCCATTTCGCGGCGATCACCGATCCCGGCCGCAGCATGGAGTCCATTCCCCACTACAACGAGTTCCGCGAGGTGTTCCTGAACCCGACCGACATCGGCGGCCGGTACAGCGCGCTGACCTACGTGGGCTGCGTGCCCGCGGCGCTCCTGGGCATCGACCTGGGGCGGATGCTCGAGCAGGGCGTCCGCATGGCGCAGCGCTGCCGGGACGAGGGCGCCGACAACCCGGGCCTGGCCCTGGGCGTGACGCTGGGCGCCCTGGCGAAGGCCGGGCGCGACAAGCTGACCTTCCTCGCCGACCCGGCCGTCGCCCCGTTCGGCGCGTGGGCCGAGCAGCTGATCGCGGAGAGCACCGGGAAGCACGGCGTGGGCATCGTGCCCGTGGATCGCGAGCCGGTCGGGTCCGCCGCGGTCTACGGCCCCGACCGCGTCTTCGTGCGGCTGCTCCTGGCGGGCAGCACGGGCTGGCGCGAGGCCAGCGACGGGCTGGTCCACGAGCTGGTCGCCGCGGGACACCCTGTCCTCGAGATCGAGGTCGACCCCGACCTGGGGCTCGGCGGCGAGTTCTTCCGCTGGGAGTTCGCCACCGCCGTCGCCGGCGCCGTGCTCGGCATCGACCCGTTCGACGAGCCGAACGTGACCGAGTCGAAGGAGAACACGAAGCGTGTGCTCGCCGGGTACCACGAGCACGGGCACCTGCCCGCGCTCGATCCGCTGGCCAGCGAGGGCCCGCTGACGCTCGTGGGCGACGCCGCGCTCCGCCTGGCCGAGGGCAACGGCACGGTGGAGGGAGAGCTGCGGCGGCACCTGGCCCGCGTGCGGCCGTCGGGCTACCTCGCCATCCAGGCATACATGGCGCCCAGCGCGGAGCGCACCGAGGCACTGCAGGCGATCCGTGCGCTGCTCCGCGATCGGACGCAGCGCGCGACCACGCTGGGCTACGGTCCCCGCTTCCTGCACTCCACCGGGCAGCTCCACAAGGGAGGGGCGCCCATCGGGTGGTTCCTGCAGGTGGTCGCCGGCCACCCGCGCGACCTTCCCATCCCGGGCACCGGCCACACCTTCGGCACCCTGATCGACGCGCAGGCCATCGGCGACTTCCAGGCGCTGGAGGCCCACGACCTGCCGGTGCTGCGGGTCGACTGTTCGGCCGACCCTGGGACGGGGCTCGCGGCCCTGCGCGATGCCCTGGAACGGGCACTCTCGTGACGGCCGGCGCGCAGAGGGCCGCGTGACATGGCACGCCGCGCGGCAACCGTGACGCGCGCCGGCACGGCGCGCCCGCAGGCCAACCCGCTCCGCGCGGGCCTGCGGCTCGAGAAGGTGCCGGAACCCGCCTGCATCGTGGTCTTCGGCGCCACGGGCGACCTGACGCACCGCAAGATCCTCCCCGCGCTGTACAACCTGCGGCGCGTGGGGCTCCTGCCGCCGGAGACCACCATCGTCGGGTTCGCGCGCCGCCCCTACACGGACGAGCAGTTCCGCGTCGACCTCAAGGAGGCCGTGTCGCAGCACTCGCGGGTGCCGCTCCAGGACGCGATCTGGGACGATTTCGCGGCCGGGATCTTCTATCAGCAGGGCGAGTTCCACGAGCCCGAGGCATACAAGCGGCTCAGCCAGCGCCTCGACGAGCTCTCGGCCTCGCGCGGCACCCGCGACAACCGCCTGTTCTACCTGGCCACCCCGCCCAGCCTCGGGCCCACCATCATCGAGCAGCTGGGCCACGCGTCGCTGGATGCCGAGGGCCGTACGCACGGCTGGTCGCGGATCGTGATCGAGAAGCCGTTCGGGCAGGACCTCGACTCCGCCCGCCAGCTGAACCGGGACGTCCAGCGCGTGTTCCGCGAGTCGCAGGTCTACCGCATCGACCACTACCTGGGCAAGGAGACGGTGCGGAACCTGCTGGTCTTCCGGTTCGGCAACGGGATCTTCGAGCCGATCTGGAACCGCCGGTACGTGGACCACGTGCAGATCACGGTGGCCGAATCGCTCGGCGTGGAGGGGCGCGGCCCCTTCTACGAGGAGGCCGGCGCGACGCGCGACATCCTCCAGAACCACATGATGCAGCTGCTCAGCCTGGTCGCGATGGAGCCGCCGATCGCGTTTGCCGCCGACGACCTGCGCAACGAGAAGCTCCGGGTGCTGCGTGCCATCGACGCCGACTGGACGGAGGAGCGCATCACGCGAGACGTGGTGCGCGGCCAGTACGGGCCGGGCTGGGTCGGCGGCAAGCCGGTCCCGGGGTACCGGGAGGAGCCCAAGGTCGCAAAGGACTCCACCCGCGAGACATTCGTGGCGCTCAAGCTCCAGGTCCAGAACTGGCGCTGGGCCGACGTGCCGTTCTACCTGCGGACGGGCAAGCGGCTCGCGAAGCCGGCCACCGAGATCTCCGTCCAGTTCAAGCAGCCGCCGCTCGCGCTCTTCAAGGGACTTCGCGCGGATCCCGAGCCGAACCTGCTGGCGCTTCGAATCCAGCCCGACGAAGGGATACTGCTGCGCTTCGTCGCCAAGGTTCCCGGCCTCGGGCTGGACGTCCGCAGCGTGAACATGGACTTCACCTACGGGTCCTCGTTCGTGAGCGACGCGCCGGAGGCGTACGAGACGCTGCTGCTCGACGCGATGCTCGGCGACGCCTCGCTCTTCACGCGTGCCGACGAGGTGGAGGCCGCCTGGGCCGTGGTGACCCCGATCGACCGGGCCTGGGAGGCCTGGGACGAGAGCGGCCGGCGGCCGGCGTTCCCGAACTACGCCGCAGGCTCCTGGGGCCCCGAGGAGGCGGACCGGCTGATCGAACGAGACGGCCGACGGTGGCGGAGGCTCTGATCCATGGCGGACGATTCGGGCACCCCACCCGCTGCCCGCAGCGGAGGATCCGCCCGCCCCGCGCGTGCCGGCGCGGCCGCCGAGCGTCACGCCACGGATAGCACGGGTCGCGCCCGCCGGCCGGGGAAGGGTCGCATCACCGGCCCCGATGCGGCGCCCATCCTGCCGGCGACCCCCGGCGCCCAGCACCACTGGGATTCCCGGGCGGGTTCGGTGGACGAGATCGAATCGGAGCTGGCCCGGATCTGGGGCCTGGCCGCGCACGAGGCAGAGCTGGAGGGCATCCCCCCGGCGGCGGAGGCGGACGCCTTCGGCGACCCGCGGGTGGCCAGGCGCCTGGACCGCGGCGGCGAGCTCCGCGTCCGGGCCCGCACGTCGGTGCTCACCCTGGTCGTGGTAGCCACGCGCCCAGAGACGCTCGTGCGTGCCCTCGACGCCATCACCGAACTGGCCGGCCGCCACCCCTCGCGCGCCATCATCCTGGCGCCGGGGGATCCGGACGGACCGGCGGCGCTGGATGCCCGGATCAGCCTCGAATGCAGCGTCCGCCCCACGAGCGTCACCGAGACCTGCGCCGAACGGATCCTCGTGCAGGTCAGGGGGGAGACAGCACAGCACCTCGCGGGGATCGTGACGCCGCTGCTGATCCACGACCTCCCGGTGGTGCTCTGGTGGGCCGACGATCCGCCCCTGGGCTCCCGCCAGCTGCGCGAGCTGGCGGAGACCTCCGACGGGCTGCTGGTCGACTCGGGCGCGTTCCGCGACGACGGCACGGCGCGCCTGTCTGCCCTGGCCGTGATGATCGCCGGGGGCGAGATCGCGGTCCACGACGTGGGCTGGATGCGCCTGACCCTCTGGCGCGAGCTGCTGGGCGGCCTGTTCGACCACCCGCTCCTGGTGCGCGAGCTTCCGTCGCTGCGGAGCGTGCGCCTGGACGTGCTGCGCCCGGGATCGACCCTCCGGGTCTCGAAGGCGGCGTGCTTCGCGGGCTGGCTGGCCGCGGCGCTGCACCTGGACGTGGTCCGGCCGCTGGCGCCGAAACGGAACTCGGAGAGCCTGGTGGGCGCCTGGACCGACGGCCGCCGGGAGATCCCGGTCGAGTTCCGCCCGGTCATCGCGGCCGTGCCGGTGGGGGCGCCGGCCAACGGGTCGCTCCAGCGGGTCGAGCTCGAGCTGGGGCGCGG
>JAKAMV010000575.1 GCA_021812735.1 Chloroflexota bacterium
GGCCGCCGACTTCCTGGCGGTCGCGACGTTCGTCACGACCTACCACCTCCTGAGTGGCTACGTCTCGCTCCTCGTGCGGGCGCGCAGCTCGCGGGCGGTCCGCCGCCTCATGGCGCTGCAGCCCGATACGGCGCGCGTCGTGCGCGCGGGAGCCGAGGTCGAGGTCCCCATCGCGGAGGTCCAGGCCGGGGATCTGGTCCGGATCCGGCCCGGCGAGCGGATCCCGGTCGATGGCCTCGTCGTGGCCGGCTGCTCCGCGGTCGACCAAGCGTTCGTCACCGGCGAGCCGCTGCCGCGCGACGTGGCCGAGGGCGACGAGGTCATCGGCGGCTCGGTCAACACAAGCGGCGCGCTGACGGTGCGCGTGGACCGAGTCGGGGAGGCGAGCTTCCTCGCCGGGGTCATCCGCTCGGTCGAGGAGGCCCGGGCGCTCAAGCCAGGCCTGCTCGCGCTGGTCGATCGCGTGCTGGCGATCTTCGTACCCGGCGTGCTCGTGACTGCGGCGGTCGCCTTCGTCGGCTGGACCGGCGGAACCTGGCTCCTGACCGGCAGGGCCGATCTCGTGCGCGCGACCTATGCGACCCTGGGCGTGCTCGTGATGGGCTATCCCTGTGCGCTCGGCATGGCTACCCCGCTCGCGATGATCCGCGGTGGGGGGCGCGCCGCCGAGCGCGGCATCTTGATGCGCTCGGGCGAGGCCTTCCAGCTGATGGGCGACGTCCGGGAGGTCATCTTCGACAAGACCGGGACGCTGACCGCAGGCCGCCCACGTCTGGCCGCGGTTCGAGCGAGCGACGAGACCAGCGAGGCCGAGCTGCTCGGGCTCGCGGCGGCGGCCGAGGCCGCGTCCGAACATCCGCTGGGGCGGGCGATCGTCGAGGCCGCGCTGGAACGGGAGATCGAGATCCCCGACGCCACCGACTTCCGTTCGCTCACCGGGATCGGCGTGGAGGCGACCGTCGCGAACCACCATGTGGCGGTTCTCAAGCCGGAGGCCGCCGTGGCGCGCGGCGTGGGGCTCACTCCGTTCGCCGCGGCGCTCGCCGAGGCGCAGCGGATCGGCCGGACCGTCGTCGTGATCGTGCGGGATCGTGAACTTCTCGGCCTGCTCGAGATCGCCGATCTAGTTCGATCGGACGCTGCCACCACGGTGGCCGATCTCCGAGCGCGGGGTATCGCTTCGATCCTGGTCACCGGCGACAACCAGGGGACCGCGCGAACCGTGGCCGAGGCGGTCGGGATCGAGCGGGTCTTCGCGAACGTGCTGCCGACCGAGAAGGCTGGCAAGGTTCGCGAGCTGCAGGCGGGCGGCCGGCGGGTCCTGATGGTGGGGGACGGGATCAACGACGCGCCCGCGCTCATGCAGGCCGACGTCGGGGTGGCCATGGGCGCTGGCACCGACATCGCCATCGAGTCCGCGGACGTCATTCTCGTTGGCGACCGACTGGGCGCCGTCGTCGACGCCATCGAGCTGGGCCAGAGCAGCTATGCCAAGACGAAGGCGAACGTCGCGATCGCGTTCGGCTTCAACGGCCTCGGCATCCCGCTCGCGGCCGCAGGCGTCCTCCACCCGATCTGGGCGATGTTCGCGATGCTCGCGAGCGTAACCGCGGTCCTGGCCAACAGCTTCCTCGATCGTGATCGCCTCGCTCGGCGGGCCCGCCGGACCATGCTCGGCCGCCGCTCCGGTGGCCCTCGCCCACGCGCCGTAACCGATCGTTAACCCATTCTCGGCGGATCCTCAGCGGCGGTCCGCCTCTCGCCGCGCTACGGTCGACCCGGCAGCGACAGCCAGCGTCCCGCCCACACGCCGCGCCGGGCGCATGGGACCGCCATCCGTGCCGACAACGAAGGAGCGTCTCGCATGGTTACCACGTTCGAGTCCCCCGCCACCGGGCTTGCTCCGCGCCCGAAGAGCGTGGCCGACGTGCTGGAGCACGCCCGCGCGTCGGGCGTCGCGATCGTCGACCTGCGCTTCGCCGACCTGCCGGGCCAGTGGCAGCACTTCTCGATTCCGGTGCAGGAGCTGAGCGAGGATCTCTTCAGCGACGGTATCGGCTTCGACGGCTCGAGCATCCGCGGCTTCCAGCAGATCCACGAGAGCGACATGCTCCTCATGCCGGACCCGACGACCGCCTTCGTCGACCCGGTGCTGCGCGTGCCGACGCTCTCGATCATCTGCGACGTCGTGCAGCCGGGCTCGCGCGAGCCGTACACCCGCGACCCGCGCTACGTGGGGAAGAAGGCGGAGGCCTTCCTCGCCCATTCGGGGATCGCCACCACCGCCTACTGGGGACCGGAGATCGAGTTCTACATCTTCGGCTCACTCAGCTTCGAGCAGACCGGGCACCGCGGCTTCTACGAGATCGACTCGGACGAGGGCATTTGGAACTCCGGCCGCAACGGGACGGCGAACCTGGCCCATCGCCCCCGGCCCAAGGAGGGCTACTTCCCCGTCCCGCCGCTCGACAAGTTCCAGGACCTGCGCTCGGAGATCGTGCTGAAGCTGCTGGCCGCCGGCATCGATGTTGAGGTCCATCACCACGAGGTCGGCGGGCCGGGCCAGGCCGAGATCGACATCCGCTACGGCACGCTCGTCGAGACGGCCGACCGAGTCCTCAAGTACAAGTACGTCGTCAAGAACACGGCGGCCCAGAACGGCTACGTCGCGACCTTCATGCCCAAGCCGCTCTTCGGCGACAACGGCTCCGGCATGCACACCCACCAGAGCCTTTGGGACGGGGACACGAACCTCTTCTACGACCCAGACGGGTACGCGCTCCTCTCCGAGACGGCCCGCCACTACATCGGCGGCCTGCTGGCGCACGCGAAGTCGGTGCTGGCGTTCGCGGCGCCCACGACCAACTCGTACCGGCGCCTGGTCCCGGGGTACGAGGCGCCCATCAACTTGGTCTACTCGCAGCGCAATCGCTCGGCCTGCATCCGGATCCCGACCTATTTCACGACGCCAGGGGCGCGGCGCTTGGAGTTCCGTTCGCCGGATCCCACCTGCAACCCGTACCTCTCCTTCGCGGCGCAGCTGATGGCCGGCCTCGACGGCATCCTCAACCGCATCGAGCCGCCGGCGCCGGTCGACAAGGACATCTACGAGCTGCCGGCTGAGGAGCGCGCCGGGATCGCGGGCACGCCAGGGTCACTCGAGGAGGCGCTCGACGCGCTCGAGGACGACCACGACTACCTGCTCCGCGGGGACGTCTTCACGCCCGACGTGCTCGAGGCGCACCTGGAGTTCCGGCGCGACTCGGCGAAGCAGGTCGCGCTCCGCCCGCACCCCTACGAGTTCTATCTGTATAGCGAGGCCTGAGCGGCGTCCGCGCATCCGCGCCTGACCGCCGGGGGCGGCAGCGCCGACCTAGACGCGGCGACCCGTGCGCTGCTGACGACGCCCACCGACCCAGGCCGCTCGAGAGCATCGGCCGGCCCGCGCCATCGCCGGGGCACGCCACCAGCACCGGTCGTTCGGATGCGCGGGCTTTTCCGTCACGCCCACGGGCCTTCACACAGGCCCGTCAACAGGCCTATCGGCATCACTGCGCCTCCACACAGGCCCGTCGGCATCTCTTGACACGCGAACACCGGGAGGGTAGGCTTCGGTTGGCGAATAAAGATAGTCACCGAACAAAGTAACCCTGGTGACGGGTCGCCGAGCGAAGGGAGCCTGGTGGCACGACTGCGGAGTGGTTCAGGGGCGCTGATCCGGGACCTCAACCGCGCGGCGATCCTCTCGCTGATCGGACAACGGGGACCGATCGCCCGCGTCGAGATCGCGCGGGAGCTCGCGTTGAGTCCGGCCACGGTCACCGTCCTGACGCGGGATCTCGTGCAGGACGGGCTGGTCCGCGAGGTCGCTGCCGCGCCGTCGCGTGGCGGGAGGCCGGCGGTGCTGCTCGGCCTCGTCGGTGAGGCGGCGCATGCGCTCGGGGCGAAGATCGCGGCGGATCACCTCGCGGTCATGCGCGTCAACCTGGACGGCGAGCCGGTCAGTGTCGCCGAGCGGCCGTTCGACGCGACCGCGCCCGACGCGCTCGAGCGCCTCGGGGACGCGCTGGCGGCGATCGTGGCCGAGGGGGACGGGCGCGCTCCGCGCCTGCTCGGTGTCGGGTTGGGCGTGCCGGGCATCGTCGACCTGCCCAGTGGCGGTGTGGTGGAGTCACCCGTCCTCGGCTGGCACGCCCTGCCGCTCGGAAGCTGGCTGCAGGAGCGTCTGGGGCTGCCGGTCCTCGTCGACAACGACGTCAACACGCTCGCGGTGGCCGAGCGCCTGTACGGTCGTGGCCGGGCGGTCGAACACTTCGTGACGGTTACGATCGGTCGCGGCGTCGGGCTCGGGATCGTCGTGGGCGGCGAGCTGCACCGGGGCGCCCGTGGCGGGGCCGGCGAGTTCGGCCACGTCCGGATGGTCGACGATGGCCCGCTCTGCCAGTGCGGCAACCACGGGTGCCTCGAAACGCTCGTCTCGGATGCGGCGCTCCTCCGAGACGCGCGGTCGGCCGGCATCGTGGGTGCCCGCGATGGGATCGATCAGTTGCGCGCCCGGGCGGACTCCGGCGACGCCGGGGCGGCGGCCATCTACGCCACGGCCGGCACGACGTTGGGACGAGCGGTGGCGGGGCTCGTCAACGTCCTGAGTCCACAGCTCGTGCTGCTCTCAGGGGAGGGCACGCAGGCCTGGCGCCACCTCGAGGCAGCGTTCGAGGGGGCGCTCCGTCGCGACCTGTTCGC
This sequence comes from Chloroflexota bacterium, assembly GCA_021812735.1. The sequence continues at coordinate 4,744 of JAKAMV010000575.1, forward strand.
ACCGCTCCGCGACGTCCCGGTCGAGGTCGATCCCTGGGACGACGCGAAGTGGGCGCGGGGGGCCGCGGCGCTGGTGCTGCGGGCGACGTTCGCGGCGCCCCTCTACGAGCGCCAACCGGACGACGCGGTGCGAGAGCGGTTGACGGCGGGGGTCGCCAGAGGCGTCTGATGGGGTCTTCGCCTTATTCCCTGCCGCACATGTCGATGGACGAGTCCGAGGACCAAGTGGTCGACCCTCGACGGAGTCGCTGGAAGAACCTCTGAGATGAGGAGGGCAAAGGCAATGCGAGGGGCACGTCGACTCACCGTCTCACTCGTGGCGGCGTTCCTCCTGTTTGGGCTCCTGCCCGGCAGCTCCGGGTTCACGGCCACGGGACCGACAGCGGTTTTGGCAAGTGCTGCGACGAGCCCTTCCACCACGTCGGCCGCCAGCTTGTACTTCTCCAACTGGCAGAACGTGATGGCGATCTGGATGGCCAGCCAGCTCAATCAGAACGACAACGGCACCTACGGCCCGCGCATCGGGGAGCTGCACTACTCGGCCAACTGGTCGACCAACCAGATCGTCGACTACTCAGGCTTCTTCCGCGACGAGACCGACGGGGTCAAGTACGACCAGATCCACAACTTCGCCTCCAGTGCCTACCTGGATGAGCAAGGAACCCTCCACGGGCAGTACGGCGCATACAGTGGTCAGACGCCGCCCATTCAGACCAGTCGCGACTTCGTGCTGGTTCCCAACGAGCCGTTCCTGGTCGTGCGCTACACGTTCACCAATCCGACCAGCCAGAGCTACACCTGGAACCTGCTCGATCAGGTGCACCTGAACAACACCCAGGCGAGCAGCAACGTCAACGTCGATGGTTCCTACGACAGTGGGCGGAACGCGCTCTTCGCGGACATGACGCCAGCCGGGCAGTACGTCGTCTTCCTGGGTGCCTTCCAGGGCGCGACGACGTACCAGGTGGGCAACGATTCCGACTGCACCGCCACGGATGTCACAGCCAGCGCCTGGTGCCAGTTCGACGCCTCCGGCGGTCTGGCCGACAACGGGCAACTGAGCGTCCCTAACCTCGATCTTGGCTTCGAGAATCAGTTCACCCTTGCCCCGAGTTCAACGACCACGCTGTACTACTACCTGGGCATCCAGTCGACCATCTCCGCGGCCCAGCAGGCAGCCGACACGGCGCGCGCACAGACTGGCAGCTACTGGTTCCAAACCACGGCTACCGACTACAGCAACTGGCTGAACGGCGGCAAGACAGTTAGCACCAGCGACGGGGGCGTCAACACCGCCTTCCTGCGCAACCTGGTCGTGATCAAGAACGCCCAGAACCCGACCAACGGCGAGTTCCCCGCCACCACCAACCCGGCCTCCTATGGCTACAAGGCCTGGGTGCGCGACTCCTCCTTCGACGCCATGGCGCTCGATGCCGCGGGGCACTACCCGGAGGCTGCCCAGTGGTGGAACTGGATGGCGTCCGTGCAGCAGACGAACGGTACGTGGCACACCACCTACGACCTGTGGACCGGCAACTACGTCTCGTTCGTGGAGCCCGAGTATGACAGCCTCGGCGAGTTCCTCGTCGGCGTCTACCGCCACTGGCAGCTGACGGGCGACTCGACCTTCTTGAACAGCGTCTGGCCCCACGTCCAGGCGGCGGCCAACTTCGTCATGAACAACATCCAGACCGACGGGCTGGGCCCGGCCGACGCCTCGATCTGGGAGGAGACGCAGGAGTACAACGCCTTCACCCAGGCGTTCTACGTGGCCGGGCTGCGGGCGGCAGCCTACCTGGCTCAGGCGCAAAGCAACGGCGCGCTGGCGGACAGCTGGAACGGGGCGGCCAGCACCATCCTCTCCGCGATCCAGCGCTCCTACAGCTGGAGTCCGCCCGGCCTCTACAACGATGCCACCCAGTACTACGACCGATCCGTCACGACCGGCAACAACCCGCGGTCGCTGATCGATTCCTCGTCGACGGCGCTGATCGTGCTAGGCGACGTGAACGCCGCCTCGGC
>JAKAMV010000576.1 GCA_021812735.1 Chloroflexota bacterium
CCGTGGTGACGACGGCGACGCGCGGCAGGCTCACGCGAGGTCGGCGGGCGCGGGACCGGGCGCCGGCACGGGCGACGTCGCCAGGACCGGCGGCACGATCAGCGGCTCGGCGAGCACGGGCGGGTCGCCGCTCCGGGGCTGCGCCGCGTCGCCGGGACGCCAGTGCGGCGCCGCATCCGGCGGCTCGAAGCTCGCCATGCGCGAGATCAGCCGCCGGATCCGCAGCCCCTCGAGGGGCCCGAGCGCGTACAGCGGCATCGGCTTGAGCCACACCGACGAGCCCAGGGACACGGCGTCGGCGCCCGCCCAGAAGTACTCGCGGCAGTCGTCGAAGTCGCGGATGCCGCCGTTGGCGATGATCGGGAGGTCGAATCCGGCGTCGCGCAGCTCGGCCACCACCCGCAAGCCGATCGGCTTGATCGCCCGGCCGCTGATCGCGCCGAAGCGGTTCTTCAGGAACGGCTCGCCGGTCTCAGGGTCGAGGCGCAGGCCCTTCACCGTGTTGATCGCGGTGATGGCGGCGCAGCCGTGGGCCGCCGCAAGACGGGCCTGCCACTGGTAGTCCTCGTCCGGGCTGACCTTGAGGATCACCGGGTGCCGGCTCTTCGGGACAGCCCGCCGGAGCGCCTCCTCGAGGATCGTGTTGAACGGGAAGTTGACGTTGTGGCACGACGCGTTGAGCTCCACGGCGGCGATCGTCCCCGGCTTGGCGCGCTCGTTCACGGTCTCGACCAGCTGCTCGACCTCGTCGGCGCTGAAGCCGCCGACGCTCACGATCCGGTTGAGGTTCGCCGTGCGGTCGAAGTACTCGTCGAAGTAGCGCGCCAGGCCGATGTTCGACCACCCGAACGCGTTGAGCCAGCCGCCGTCGACCCTGTGCAGCGCCCTCCCGTAGAGCCGGAGCATCTCGGGGAACTGACCGAGGGTCCAGTCCTCCCGGAGCGTGAAGTGCCCGGCCCGCGGTTCCAGGGTCAGCGTGCGGGTGGTGACCGCGCCGAATCGCTCGAGCGGCACCCACTGCGCGATGGGGGACAGGCCGTACAGGATCAGGCGGTTCTTGGACGCGCCGTACCCCAGCAGGCTGGCCGAGGTGACGAGCCGGTTGCGGAGCTTGATCCCGTTGAGGTCGATGGTCACGGGCCGAAGTCTAGCCGGGACCCGGCCGCGGGTCGGCGGTCGGATCCGGGCGCGCGTGGAAGCGGCCCCTGGAGGCTGATGAGGTCCGGCAGCGCCCGGTAGCCGAGCCGAGCGTTCACGGCCCGCATCGGCGCGTTCCCCTCGTCGTTGCCCGTCTCGAGCGTCTCAACGCCGTTGGCGATCGCCCAGGCGATCGTCGCCCGCTTGAGGGCACCGGCGACGCCCCTGCCCCGGAACGCCGGCCGCACGGCCGTCATGTCGTGGTACGCGAGGGTTGGGCGGCCCGGCGCGTAGATCAGGCTGGCGTACCCCGCCACCTCGCCCGACGCCTCGTCGACCGCGACCTTGAACGCCTCCCGCGGCACCGCCTGGCGGTCCACGTCGCGGGCGGCGAACTCCTCGAGGGATCCGGCATACAGCGGCTCGCCGCCGGTGGGCACGTCGGGGAACGCCTCCACGGCCGTCGTATGGACGCCCGGCAGCAGGCCGGGTTCTGCCGCGAGCGAGGTGATGCGGATCCCGGGTGGGGAATCGACCTCGGGTGCGGCGACGCCGGTCAGCTCGAGCCGGACGTCTTTGGTCCGGCCAGTCTCGACGAAGCCGCGGACCGCGAGGAACCTGTGACCCTCCAGCTGGGCCACAGAGAGCTCGGTCTGGAAGCCGGTCTTGCCGGCCGACCGGGCCGCCGCCGCGGTTGCCGCCAGCAGCGCCCTGCCGACGCCTCGACGTCGAGCCTCCGGCACGACCCACAGGCCGAGCCAGAACCGGGGGTAGTCGGGGCCGTGCATCCAGATCCGGCCCGTCGTGGCGGCGCCGACGATCGTGCCCCCGGCGTCCGCCGCCAGGAACCTCGCGATCTGCCCCGGGTAGGTCGCGTCCTCCCAGCGCGCCTGGTCCGCCGAGTCGGGACGCTCGGGCGTGACCTCGTTGCGAACGCGCAGGTAGGCGGCGATGCCATCGGCGTCGCCGGGGGGCAGCAGCCGGATGGCGGCCTGGGGCGGGCTGAGGCGGCTCAAGCGGGACCGGGCGCCCATGCCAGCCGTCCGGCGGCGAGGCGGCCGGTCGCCGGAGCGGCTGCCGTCGACACGATCCTCAATCCCCCAGCAGCGGCTCGGCCACCTCGTCGGCGAGCGCGGTCATGCCGTCCGGCGCGATCCTGGCCGGGAGGCCCAGGATGACGTGCGTGGCACCGGCTGCCACGAAGCGGCGCGCCGTGGCCAGTGCCGCGCGGCGGTCGGCCGGCGTCGTGCCGCACGAGACCTGCGCCGCGAACGAGAACCCCGACGCGTCGCGGCCGGCGGCGTCCAGCGCGCGCAGGATGTCCGCCCGCGCCGCCGCGAAGAAGTCGACGTCGCCCGGCCGGTTGCCCGGCATCGGCCAGCCGGACGCGTATCGGGCCAGCAGCGCCAGGCCGCGAGGCCTCGAGGCGCCCACCCAGAGGAGCGGGCCGCCCGGCCGGACCGGCGGCGGCTCGTTCGTGGCGCCGTGGAGCGGGTAGAGGGGGTCGTCGAGGGTGACGCCTGGGCGGTGCCTCGCGTCGTCGCTGAACAGCGCCTGCAGGACGCGGAGCGTGCTCTCGAACCGGTCGAAGCGCTCCCGGGGCGGCGGCAGCGGGATGCCGAACGCCTCGTGCTCGCCCGCGTGCCAGCCCGCCCCCACCCCGAGGATGAACCGACCGCCGGTGACGTTGTCGAGGACCGTCGCCGACTTCGCGAGCACGGCCGGGTGCCGGAACGTCGCGGACGCCACCGCGATCCCCACCCATTTGCCCGGCACGCGTCGCGAGAGCGCTCCGGCGAGCGCCATCGCCTCGAACGCCGGGCCGTTGCGCTCGCGCGACGCGTCGGACAGGTGGTCCGACATCCAGCACGCCGAGACGGCGTGCTCGTCGCCGGCGGCCGCCCAGGTCTCGTCGATGCGGTGCCAGTCGAGGCGCTCCTGCTCCGTGGCGGACATGCGGACGCCCACCAGGCCGGGCCGTGCGGGCAGGGGCGAGCCGCCGGGCCGGGGCGCCAGTCCGGGCGTCGGGTGAGACAGCATCACGACCTCCTGGTACCGCTGCTGCCGGGCGGGCGGGGCCGCGCCGCCGGGGCCCCTGCTAGCCGTGCATCCGGGCGTCGAGCGCCCGCTTGAGGGCGGCGCCGTTGGTGATGGCGCCCTGCGAGGCCGACGAGACGAGCGCCGCGTACTTGGCGAACGCACCGGTGGCGTACCGCGGCGCGGGCGGCGTCCAGCGCGCGCGTCGCTCGGCCAGGACGGCCTCGTCCACCTCGAGGTTGAGCTCCTTGCGGTCGACGTCCACCGAGATGATGTCGCCGTCCTCGACCAGCGCGATCGGCCCCCCGACGGCCGCCTCGGGAGCCACGTGGCCGATCATGAGCCCGTGGGTCCCGCCGGAGAACCGGCCGTCGGTGAGGAGCAGGATGTCGCCGCCCATCCCCTGGCCGACGATCGCGGCCGTGACCGACAGCATCTCCTGCATGCCCGGCCCGCCCACGGGGCCCTCGTAGCGGATGACGAGCACGTCGCCCTTCTTGATCCTCCGGTCCTGGACCGCGGCGTAGCAGGCGTTCTCGTTGTCGAACACGCGGGCCGGCCCGCGGTGCGTCTTGCGCTCGTGGCCGGCCAGCTTGACGACGCAGCCCTCCGGCGCGAGCGAGCCACGCAGGATGGTCAGCCCGCCGAACGGCTTGATGGGCGTCTCGATCGGGTGGACCACCTGCTGGCCCTCGGTGGCCACCGCGTCCTCGCCGATCTTGGCGATCGTGCGGCCATCGACGGTGCGCTCATCGCCGTGGAGGAGGCCCTGCTTGAGGAGCTCCTTCATCACGATGCTGACGCCGCCCGCCTGGTACATGTCCGCCGCGAGGTAGCGGCCGCCGGGCCGCATGTCGGCGATGAGCGGCGTGCGGTCGGCGACGGCCGTGAACTCGTCGAGCGAGAGGCTTATCCCGTACTCGGCGGCGATGGCGGGCAGGTGCAGCACGGCGTTGGTGGAGCCGCCCGTGGCCGCGACCGAGGCGATGGCGTTCTCGATCGAGCCCTTGGTCACGATCGACGAGGGGCGGATGTCGTGGTGGACCAGGGTCATCACCAGCTCGCCGCATCGACGGGCGGCCTCCTCCTTCGCCGGGTCCTCGGCCGGGATGCCGTTGAGGCCTGCCGGGGAGAGGCCCAGGAACTCCAGGACCATCGACATCGTGTTCGCGGTGAACTGCCCGCCGCAGGCCCCGGCGCCCGGGCAGGCGCCGTTCTCGGCCTCGTACAGCTCCTCGAGCGTGATCGTGCCGGCGCGATAGGCGCCGATCGCCTCGAACACCGTGACCACATCGGCGGGCTGGCCCTTGTACGTGCCCGGCAGGATGGTGCCGTTGTAGAGGACGAGGCCGGGGATGTCGAGGCGGCCCAGCGCCATGGCGCCCGCCGGGATCGTCTTGTCGCAGCCCACCAGGATGACGAGCCCGTCGAACAGGTGCCCGCGCGCGACAAGCTCGATCGAGTCCGTGATCACCTCGCGGCTGATCAGCGAGGCCTTCATGCCCTCGGTGCCCATCGAGACGCCGTCGCTGATCGAGATGGTGTTGAACTCCATCGGCGTGCCGCCCGCCGCGCGGATGCCCGCCTTGACGGACTCTGCCAGCCGGCGCTGGTTGATGTTGCAGGGCATCGTCTCGATCCACGTCGTGGCGACGCCGATGATCGGCTGGGCGAGGTCGTCGTCGGAGAAGCCGACCGCCTTGAGCATCGCCCGGGCGGCCGCGCGGTCCGGGCCGTCCGTGAGCGCATGGCTGTGGCGCTTGCCGGGATCGGCGGGGCGGTCGTACGGGAGCGGTCGGTCAGCGGCCATGTCGTCCTCGGGGCGGTTCGTGCGACGGGGTCAGCGCCCTCAAGTATGCCCCTCGACGCCGCTCGCGAAGGCCCGCGCCCCGTCGCTGCCGGATCAGCTCGCGGTTGCCGCCGCGCCGAGCGCGCTCGTGCGGCCCGCCGCGGCTAGTGGATGCACGGCCCCACGTCGACCCGGCTTGTCCGGCCGATCGCCGGCCGCACGGCAACGGCGACCGCCGTTGGCGTCAGCGCGTAGCCCACCGACGAATCGGTGCGCGACTCGGCGAAGACCAGGCCCCCGATCGTGCCGTCGGGCAGGATCAGCGGGCCGCCCGAGTCGCCGGGCTGGATCGCGGCGCGCAGCTCGATGATCGTGCGGTCGATGACGGCCTGGTTGTAGATGTCCCTCCCTGTGGCCGGGTAGGAGCCGGTGACGCCGGCAGGGATCACCACCATCGGGCCGCCGCCCGGGTAGCCGATCGCCGCGCCCTCGACGCCGCGCGCGGGCGTCGCCGTGGCGAACTGGAGCACCGTGCCGCTGAAGCCGGGCGCATAGAGCACCGCGACGTCCAGTTCCGGGTCGAAGGCGACCGGCTTGGCGGCCACGTCCTGCGAGCCCAGCTCCACATTGATCGCCTGGGCGCCGGCGACGACGTGGGCATTGGTCACGAGGTAGTTCGGCGCGATGAGCTCCGCCGTGCCGGTGACCTGGGCCGTGCAGGCGATCGCGACGACGCGCGCCGTGCCGTTCACGGCGCTGGCCGCCATCCGTCGGGCAGCCGCCGAACCCGGCAGGTCGACAGGGGCGAGCGGCGCCGGCTCGAGCCCGACGAAGACCGACGGCAGGCCGGACGCGTCCAGGGCGCCCGCGATCTGGCCGACCACCTTGGTCGGCGGCGGGAGGTAGGCGTCGATCACCTGCATCGAGAACGACTCCGACGCGGTCCGGCCGAAGGTCGGCAGGGGCCCGAGCGCGAGGAGGCCGCCCGCCAGCCAGACGATGAGGACCGCCTGCGCCGCGCCGATCGCTGCGCCCAGGAGCCGGTCCACGCCGGACAGGACGCCCTGCCCGAGCCGGTCGCCGACGGCCCGGCCGATGCCCGACCCGATGGCCTCCCCGATCAGCACCGCGCCGATGATCGCGCCGAGCACCACGAGGACCCGTGGAACCGGCTGCAGACTGGCGGTCTGGCCCACGATCCACGGGGCGACGTTGAGGCTGAGCAGCAGGCCGCCGATCGCGCCCGCGATGCCGCCGATCTGGGGCAGGGCGCCGGTGCGCGTGCCCGCGATCACGGCGGCGAGCACCACGACGGCGGCCAGCAGGTCGAACAGGTTCACCCGGCGAGTATGGGCGAGGTCGGGCCGACGCGCCTCAACCCGAAACGGCTACCGTGATGGGCCGATCGACGCCGGTGGCGGCGATGGAGTACCTGCCGGCGGCCAGCGCGCCCAGGGCGACCGTGGCCTCCTTGTGGACCGCGATGGCCGGGCAGGCGATCCCGAGCTGCTGCGCCCCCTCGCGGACGGTCAGCGTGAACGTGCTGCCCTGGCGCGCCACCGCCACCTCGGCCAGTTCGCTGCAGGGTGCGGGCCCGCTCCACCAGGTCACGGTGGCGGTCACGCGCCCGCCGCTGACGGATGCCGAGACGGCCTCGGCCCGCACGTCGTGCACGTCCAGGAGGTTCGCGACCGGGTGGACCACCGTGGGAGGCTGCTCGCGGATGGGGCCGATCGACGCGCCGGGTCCGCCCGGCGAGATCGGGATCGGCGTCACGCCCGGCCCGCTGAC
>JAKAMV010000577.1 GCA_021812735.1 Chloroflexota bacterium
TCGGTGTCGGTGCCCTTCTGCTGGCCGACCACGGCCACCCGGTGGGTCCCGATCTTGGCGAAGCCGGCCACGACCGCCTCGTCGTCGCCGAACAGCCGGTCGCCGTGCAGCTCGATGAACTCCTCCGCCATGACCGCAAGGAGCTCGAGGATCCTCGGCCGGCGGAGGTTGCGGGCGAGCTGGACGCGCGCCCAGACCGCGGCCTTCCTGTCGTCGGCGCGGGGCTCCGGCTCCGGCTCCGGCGTGGCGGCGGGTTCGGCGCCCGGCCTCGCGGCGCGCCCCAGGATCCGGTCAACCACGGGCGGCCTCCGGTCGCGGACGCGGCGCCAGGTACCGGAGCAGGGCGGCCAGCTCGCGCCGCAGGTCGGCCCTGGCCACAACGCGGTCGACGAAGCCGTGGCGGAACAGGAACTCGGAGCGCTGGAAGCCCGGCGGCAGCTCCTGGCCGATGGTCCCGGCACCCACCCGGGCGCCGGCAAACCCGATCAGCGCGTTCGGCTCCGCCAGGTTGACGTCGCCCATCGCCGCATAGCTCGCGAACACGCCGCCGGTGGTCGGGTCGCTCATGACCGACACGTACGGGACGTGCGCGGCTCGCAAGCGCTCGAGCGCGGCCATGGTCTTGGCGAGCTGCATCAGCGCCAGCGTCCCCTCCTGCATCCGCGCGCCACCCGACGCCGACACGATGACGAGCGGCGTCTGGGCGGTTAGGGCACCCTCGGCGGCACGGGCGACCTTCTCCCCGACCACGGCCCCCATCGACCCGCCCATGAAGCCGAAGTCCATCACCACGATCGCGACGCGCCGGCCCTCGACCTCGCCGAACCCCCACACAGCGGCGTCGGCCAGGCCCGTGGCGAGCTTCGCGGCGGCGATCCGGTCGGGGTACGCCTTCTGGTCCACGAAGCCGAGCGGGTCCTGCGAGGAAAGCCCGGCGTCGCGCTCCACGAAGGTGGCGGGGTCGAGCAGCTGCTCGAGCCGCGCCGCCGAGGTCAGGCGGAAGTGGTGGCCGCACGTGGGGCACACGTGGAGCGTCTTCTCAAGGGCCTTGTTGAACAGCTGCTCGGAGCAGGACGGGCAACGCGTCCAGAGCTTCTCCGGGAACGCGTCTCGACGGGACCGGAAGCCCGGGAACTTGACGGGCATCAGGCGGGCCCTCCGTGGGCGCCTGCGGCCAGCTCCGCGAGGTCGGCGAGACGCCGGGCATGTGCCTGCCGGGCAGCCCGCGACATGGCGGGACCACCCGGGCGGGCGGCGCGCCACGCCACCCACGCAACGCCTACGAGGGAGAGCGCGGCCGAGGTGAGGGCGCCGCCCACGAGCAGGGGTCGGGCCGGCGCCCGGACGCTGGCGGCGCGCGCGACCGCCTCCGGGTCGGCGGGGTCGAGGCGACCGGCGAGCACCGCCGCCAGGAGCGGGTCCGCCACGCCGGCGGAGGCGACCGTTCCCGGGAACGGGATCACGTCGCCGCGCCGCAGGCCGCCGCGGACTGGTGCGCCCGGTGCTGCGTCGCCCTCTGCCAGCTCGGCCAGGTGCGCCGCCAAGCGCTCCTCGAACCGGAACGAGGGGTGCACGCGGACGAGGGCCGCCCGGAGGACATCGCCGGCCCGCCGCAGCGCGGCGTCCTGGACGGCCGCCGCGAGCTCGCCCCCGTCGCAGGCTCCCGCAGCGCCTCGGGCCGCGCCAGCGCGCCGGTCGCCCGCGGCCAGGACCATGTCGAGGTACTGGTCGGTCACGAGCGCATCGACCGCCTCGCCCTCCTGCGTCGCAGACCGCGGCGACTTCACCGGTCCCTCCTGCGGTCGTGGCCGAGCTCCCTCGCGACGGAGCCCAGCGCCCGGTGGATCAGGACGCGGACAGCCCCCTCGGATCGGCCGAGGACGCCCGCGATCTCGGCGGTGGTCATCTCGTCCACAAACCGCAGCAGCACCGCCTGCCGCCGGTCATCGGGCAGCGAGCGCACCGCGCGCAGGGCGGCGGCCGCCTCATCCCGGGTCACGAGGTCGCCCTCGAGATCCCCGCCGTCCGAGATCGCCACGCCGGCGCCCAAGACCGCGTCGAGCGAGTCTGCCGGCCTTCGCAGCCGCGTCCGCCGCTCGTTGGCGACGACGTTGCGCGCGATCCTGAACAGCCAGACGCGGAAGGTGCTGGCCTCCGGCCCGTCCGCGGGCCTGGCCAGTTCGCGGAATCGCGGCAGCGCCGCCAGCGCGCGCAGGAAGGTGCGCTCGGTGGCGTCCTCGGCGGCGTGGTGGTCGGCGAGCTCGTGCAGGGCGTAGGCGTACACCTGGGCGAGGTACTTCCGGTAGAGCGCGTCGAACTGGGCAGGGTCCCGGCGCGCCGCCTCGACGAGCGGCCGGTCTCGGTCGAGCGCGACGACGACGCGCTCCGCCGCCGGCTCCGTCCTTCCAAACACCGGACGCGGCATGCCGTTACACCGCCCCCGGCGCCAGTCGAACGCGGACGACCTCGCCGGCGTGCAGCAGACGCGTCTCGCCACCGTCGGAAGGCGTCGCCACCAGCGCTCCGGACGCGCCGTCCACGCCCTCCACGAGCCAGTCCACGAGATCGGCGCCGGGCGGCCCGGCGAGGCGCACCTGTCGTCCGGTCAGGACCTGCCGGGCGGTCCAGGTCTGCAGGTCGAAGTACGCGGCGCGCAGTGCGCCGAGGCGCGTCTCGAGGAAGCCGAGGAACGCTTCGAGCAGCGCGTCGCGGTCGATCGGCCGGCCAGCGGAGGCCTCGCGGAGGCTGGTCATCGTGCCGGCGAGATCGGGCGGGAACTCCCGGGCCGGCCAGTCCGCATTGACGCCGATGCCGACGACGACCTGCGGGTCGCCGGCCCCGAGCCCGGTGCTCTCGCCCAGCACGCCCGCCACCTTGCGGAGCTCGAGCGGCGACGCCAGCCGGGCCGACGCCTCCTCCGCGGACGCGATCCCGGTCAGCAGGGCGTGCGGCCCGGCCATCTCGACCACCAAATCGTTGGGCCACTTGAGGCGGACGGCGCCCTCGGGCAGGCCCGCGACCTCCTCGGCCGCATCGCACATCGCGAGCGAGACGACGGCGGCGAGCCGCCAGACTCGGTCCGCGGCCAGCCAGGACGGCCGGAAGCCGCAGGAGAGCAGCAGCGCGGCACCCGACGGCGCGGCCCAGGCGCGGCCAGCTCGGCCCCGGCCCGCGGTCTGCCTGTCGGCCACAGCGACGCAGACCTCAGGCTCGCCTTCGGCCAGCCACCTGCGGACGATGTCGTTCGTGGACCCGACCGCGGCGAACCGCTCGAGCCTGCTGATGACGCCGGCGGTCGGCTCGGCCCCCGTCACGGCGATCAGCTGGCGGGGGCCGCCTCAACGGCCTCGGCCTGCTCGAGCGAGAACGCGGCGTGCAGCGCCCGGACGGCCTGCTCCACGCGGTCCTCGGCGATGATCGTGGTGATCCGGATCTCCGAGGTGGAGATCATCTCGATGTTGATCCCCTCGTGGGCCAGCGTGCCGAACATGCGGGCGGCGTAGCCGGGGGCGTTCTGGATGCCGGCGCCGACGATCGAGACCTTGGCCACCGAGCTGTCGGTGGTCATGTCGGCGAAGCCGAGCTCGCGGACGATCGGCTCCAGGATGCGCTTGGCCTTCGCCAGCTCGACGCGGGGGATCGTGAACGAGATGTCCGTGGCGCCGCCGTGGCCCACGTTCTGGACGATCATGTCGACCACGACGCCCGCCTCCGCGAGCGGGCCGAACACGCCCTCGGCGACGCCAGGCTTGTCCGGCACGCCGACCAGCGTGACCTTGGCGACGTTCCGGTCGTGGGCGAGGCCCCGGACCTTGTTCCGCTGCTCCACGAGCGGGTCCTCCTTGATAAGCGTGCCGGGGGCGTCCTCGAACGAGCTGAGGACCTCGATGACCACGTCGTTCACCCAGCCCAGCTCCACGGCGCGCACCTGCATCACCTGGGCGCCCTGGTGGGCGAGCTCCATCATCTCCTCGTAGCCGATGACGGGCAGCTGGCGGGCGTCAGCGGCGATTCTCGGGTCGGCAGTGTAGATGCCCTTGACGTCCGTGAAGATCTGGCAGCGGTCCGCCCTGAGCGCGGCAGCCAGGGCGACGGCGGTCGTGTCGCTGCCGCCGCGGCCCAGCGTCGTCGTCTCGGCGAGCTCGAGCGCCTTGGCGCTCTGCCCCTGGAAGCCCGCCACGATGACCACCCGGCCCGCGTCGATCTCGCGGCGGAGGCGGGCCGGGTCCACCCCCGCGATGCGCGCCTTGCCGTACGTGCCGTCCGTGGTGATCCCCGCCTGGGCGCCCGTGAGCGAGATCGCGGGCACATCGATCGCGTGGAGCGCCATCGAGACCAGGGTCGAGCTCTGCAGCTCGCCGGTGGCCAGGAGCACGTCCAGCTCCCGGACGTCCGGCTCGTCGGTGATCGCTGCGGCGAGCGCAAGGAGCTCGTCGGTGGTGTCGCCCATCGCGGACACGACGACCACCAGGCTCGAGCCCGCTGCGCGCTCGCGCGCGATCCTCCGAGCCACACGCTTGATGCGCTCGGCACCGGCGACCGACGAGCCGCCGAACTTCATCACGACGAGGGGGGCGGGCATAGCTCGGCAATTCTAGCGGGCCGAAGCGGCGATCCCGACGTTTCCATTCGGTTGCGGCGGACGGGGCCCCGCTGATGCCGCACTGATGCGCGCCTCGTGCCCCTCGCCGGGTCGAGCCGCTCGGCGCGCGGGCCCGAGCCCAATTCGCGGCCCTGCGCCACAATCGGGTTGCTCGAGCTCAGCGCCCCATTGCGGAGGACCCCGCCGCCATGTGCTTCGACCACGATTCCCGTCCGCCCGTCGTGCCCGAACCCTCGGGGATGCGAGACGCGACCGAGGCGGTGCTCCAGGCCGCTGACGGCAACCGCTTCGCCGCCTACACGGCGCGGGCGGCCAAGCCGAAGGGGGCCGGCATCGTGATCCTGCCCGACGTCCGCGGGCTCCACACGTACTACCGGGAACTGGCCGAGCGCTTCGCCGAGCACGGCGTGGACGCGATCGCGATCGACTACTTCGGGCGGACGGCGGGCCTAACCGACCGGGGCCCGGGCTTCGAGTTCATGCCCCACGTAGCCGCCACGACGTACGCCGGGTTGATGGCCGATGTCCGGGCCGCGGCCGGGCACCTGCGTGCCGACGCCGCGATCGAGCGCCTGTACACGACCGGGTTCTGCTTCGGCGGCCGCCTGACGTTCCTGACCGCCGCCCACGCCGACCTCGGCCTCTCGGGCGTCATCGGCTTCTACGGCTGGCCGACGGGCACCTCGCGCAACGACACGCCCGCCCCGGCTGACGTGGCGGCGACGTTCACCTGCCCGGTCATGGGCATCTTCGGCGGAGCGGACGAGAACATTCCGCCGTCGGCGGTCGCGGCGTTCGAGACTGCGCTCGAGGAAGCGGGCATCGAGCACTGCATCGAGACCTACGAGGGCGCGCCGCACAGCTTCTTCGACCGCAAGGCCGCCGACTTCGCGGACGCGAGCGACCGCGCGTGGGCGGAGGTGCTGGGCTTCATGGGCGCGACCGGATGAGCCGGCGATGAGCTTCCTGCGGCGCGTGCTGGGAGGTCGCCCGGGAAGCCCCGACCGATCCCCGGCGGGCGACGTCCCCGACGAGACCCGTACCGGCATCGGCCGCGAGGACGTCGAGGGCGAGGAGCCGCAGGGCGAGGAGGCCGAGCGCGATCGCGCCCTGCTGCGCGAGGACGCCGATCGCCTCTCCGGCGAGCTCATCGCCCGCCAGCTGCGCTTTGCCGATCGGAAGTGGACGCCGCCGGCCCAGGGCGGGGCGCGCCGCGCCGAGGACGGCGACGCGGCGGCCGGCGACCGGAGGTGACCTCGCGGCCGCGCCCCCGTCGCGGTACGCTGCCCGCGGCGAGGAGGAACCCGTGCGCGTGCTGAAGCTGTTGGCCCGACTGCTCCTGACCGTGGTCGGGCTGGCGTTCGCGGCCTCGATCGCGTCGGTCGTGGTGGCGGCCATCATGAAGCCGCGACTCCCCGACCGGTCGCAGCCCGAGGACGACGAGCTGGAGATGGTCTCGATCCTCGGCTCTCGCGACCTGCGGTCAACGTCCACCGCGTTTCGTGGCGGGCGCCTGATCTGCTGGCAGGGGAGCGCCGGCCTCGACCTCCGGGGGGCGCGGCTCGACCCGGCCGGCGGGCGGCTCCTCGTGTGGACCGTCTTCGGGGCCACGGGAATCCGGGTGCCCGAGGACTGGCGCGTCGACTCGAGCGGCATCGCCGTGCTCGGCGCTGCGGGCAGCAGCGCGATGCGGCCGGAGGCGGCATCCGACGGTCCGGTCCTGTCCATCGAGCACCTCACCGTCTTCGGCGCCCTCGGCGTGGCAGCCGAGCCCGACGCCGAGACGCTCGAGGTCTGATCCGCTGCGACGCCACGTCGCTCCCGGGGCGCGCTAGGCTGGCATCCCACGCCCACCCGGGCTCGCATCCCACAACCGCAAGGAGGGGTCCATGAAGGAACGGATGATCGGCGAGGATCAGCTGCTGGTGACCGCCGACACATCGCTGGGCGACGCGCTCTGGGACTGGGTCGCGGCCGACGCCACGCGGCGGGCTGCCGACGGCTGGCGGATCGCCAACATCGGCGGCATCGGCACCCAGACGGGCATGCAGCCGCCGCAGGGCGGCTACGGCGCGCCCACCTACGCGGTGGCGATGTCGCTCTGGATCCTGTACCGGCGGTGAGCGACTCGTCGCCGAGCGCAGCCGAC
>JAKAMV010000578.1 GCA_021812735.1 Chloroflexota bacterium
CTACAACTTCAAGCGCGCCGCGTTCTACCCATTCGTGCCGCAGCCCGATGGGACGAGCCGCGACACCGCGCACGAACTGCAGCTGGCGGCGGCGCTCGGACGGGAACTGCCGGTGGAGTCCGACCAGACACGCTGGTACCCGATGTGGGGCATGCCGCTCGACGGTGCGCCGCTTGCCCGGCCGCCCGTCACGGCACAAGACTCCACTCCACGCGCCGCGGGTGGGGAGCCCACTCACGCCCACGACGACGTCTCCCGCCACGGCGAGGGCCACGGCCACAGCTGTTGCGGCGACACCCGGCGCAGCCGACACGGCTGCTGAACGATCACACGGAGGCACCCCCCTATGGGACTCTTCAACCGCACCAAGACCATCGTCGAGGCGAAACTGAACGCGATCCTCGGCGCCGCCGAGGACCCGCGCGAGACACTCGACCTCTCCTACGAGAAGCAGCGCGACATGCTCCAGCAGGTCCAGCGCGGGCTGATCGAGGTGACCACTGCGAAGCGCCGCCTGCAGCTCCAGGCCGCACAGCTCGAGGCCGGGATCAGGGACGCCGACGACCAGGCCCGCCGGGCGCTCGCCGCCGGGCGCGAAGACCTCGCCCGCGCCGCCCTCGAGCGCAAACAACTGCTGGTCGGCCAGCAGGCTGGTCTCGAGCAGCAGGTCGCCGACGTCCAGGCGCAGCAGGACAAGCTGACCGCGGCCGAGGCGCGGCTCTCCGCCAAGATCGAGGCGTTCCGCAACCAGAAGGAGGTCATCAAGGCGCAGTACTCGGCGTCCGAGGCCGAGGTGAAGATTGGTGAGGCCTTCACCGGGGTGTCCGAGGAGATGGCAGACGTCGGGCTCGCCGTCGAGCGGGCCACGGCAAAGACCCAGGAGATGCAGGCCAGGGCGGGCGCGATCGACGAGCTCGTCTCGCAAGGCGCCCTCAGCGACGTCTCGGCGGCCTCCGACCCGGTTGCGGCCGAGCTCGACCGGACCGCCCGCAACGCGTCGGTCGAGTCGGAGCTCGCGGCGCTCAAGCAGCAGCTGGGCGCGACGACGCCGGGGACCGGGGAGGCGGCGCGATGATCGTGCGCATCCTGGGCGAGGGCCAATATCGGCTCGCCGACGCTGACATCCCGGATTTCGACGGAATCGACGAGCAGCTGACCGCGGCCATCGAGCGCGGCGACCGGCGCGGCTTCGGGGCCGACTTTACCAAGCTCATTACATACGTCCGAGAGCACGGCGAACAGATCACGGCGGCACACCTCGGCACGTCGGACCTCGTCCTGCCTCCGGCGGACGCGGGATTCGAGGAGGTCCGTGCGATGCTCCGGGACGACGGACTCGTCCCGGGCTGAGCCATGACCGAGCGTGGCGCGATCGTCGCGTTGGCCCTCATCGGGGGCCTGCTCGTGTTCGGCGTCATCTGGGGCCTCCTGGTCGCCGCCGTGACGCTGCTCGGGGTCGTCCTCCTGGCTGGCCTGCTCGGCCAGCTGATCGCCGGCGACCGCGTGCGGGCGAGCCTGATCATGCCGGCCGGCCTGGCCGGCGTTCTCCTCGCTCTGGGCGCCGTCGAGTGGCTGAGGTTGCCGCCGCTCCTCTGGCTGGCCGGTGTCCCCATCCTGTGGTCCGTCGCGGGCGCGACGGTGGCGATCGTGGTGGCCGGCGGAGTGTCAGATCGGCGGCGTAGGTCGAAGGCGCCGTAGGCGCAGGACGACTCCTCCGTGGCGGGGCGCGGGTGGCCGAGCCCTCGGACCTGACAGGGCGTGCGCCGGAGCGCTGGCGGCAACCGGTACACTACGCACCCGTAGTGGCTCTCGGTCGCCCCGTCTCGCCGTCGTCAGGCGACACGCGCCACAGGCGACACGCGCCACCACGACTCTGGTCTCGTCGAACCCAATGTCTGCGGGAGAGACGGCCCTGCGATCGGACGGAGTGCCGGCTGGGAACCCTGGCGTGCGGAGAGACCACGAGCGACCCGGTATTCAGATGACGGCACAGGGCTGGACGCGCAGAAGGAGCGGCAATGGGCAAGCGATCGCGATCTCTGAAGAGTCGCAGGACCGAGGCGGCCTCTGCGCTGCCGACTTCGGCGCGACGATGGCCTTCCTCGCGCATCCTGGCCGTCGTAGGTCTGCTGGTCGCGCTGGTCGGGGCCGCCGGGGGGCTGGTGCTGGTTGCGGTCAACGCCGCGCAGCCGGTCTATGCCTGCGGCTCGTTGCTCGAGCCGGCCGCGTCACCCTCGGCCGTCGCAGCGACGAGCGCCCCCTTGGCATCCGCGACGCTCTCGGCGCCCACGCCCATCGGCCAGGACGCGCCCGACCTCGGGAGAAACCACGTCCCGGTTGGGGGCCGCGCCACGTACTCCTCGTGCCCGCCGACATCGGGGCCGCACTACAACGCCGCAGGCCAAGGGCCCATCCCAGTTGGGTTCTACCCGCCCGACGAGAGCCGCCCGCCCCAGGGCTGGGTCCACAACCTCGAGCACGGCGAGATGGTGGTGCTCTACCGGTGCCCGGGGGGATCCTGCGATCAGCCGGCGCTCGATGCGCTGCGTGCGTTCCAGCAGAACATCCCGCCCAGTCCGCGGTGCGGCATCCCAAATGATCTGGTCGTCACGCGCTTCGACGAGATGAACGCACCCTTTGCCGCCGTCACGTGGGACCGCGTGCTCTTCCTCGACCGTGTGGACACCGCGGCACTCAGCCAGTTCTTCCTCGCGAACGCCGAGACGAAGGCCCCGGAGCGGCAGTGCTGACGGGCTGATCGCGCGGACCGTCGCCGCCCGCATCCCGGAGACGCAGCGTCTCCAGCCGGGCCGCGGCGTGCCCCCATCGGCAACCTCCCCGCGCATGGCACCGCGCGCGACTGAGTGGCACGTGAGCGCGGCACAAGGAACTGCCCCGTCGCGGCCACAGGCGGGGGGCCGGACGCGCGGGGCCGCTGCGGCTACGGCGTCGCCCGTGACATCAGACTTCGCCGCCAGGAATACCGACGTGGCTCCGCCCGCAGCCGCAGCAGGAACTGCCGCATGACGAGGTAGGCGCCGAGCGCGGCCACGAAGATCAGCCCCGGGACGGTCGGGGCATGACCGAGCACCAGCAGCGCGGTCAGCACACCAAGGAGGAGGCCTGCGGCGGATTCGAGCAGCTGGGTCGGAACGCGGCGGGCGCCGACCCGGCGGTCCGACGACCAGACGCCCCAGCGGGAGCGGGTGCAGCGCCCCGCGCAGCAGCCCGTCAGGAAGCACCCGAGGCGCCCGATCGCGACCCCGAAGAAGAGGCCGGGCGTGCTCGCGTCGAGGAACAGGCCGGCCGGCAGGTTGAACGCGAGCAGTTCGACGACCGTCACGACGAGAGCGACGACTAGGAAACCGTCGACCGCCCAACCACCGATCCACGTGCGCCACGGGCCGGGATGCAGGACCGCGTACCAGACCTTCGCCCCGATCAGGCCGGCCGCCAACGCGATCAGGGAGACCACCAGCGACCGGCCGACCGGGATCCCTTCGTGCGCGAGGATCGCGATGAGCACGGTCAGCGCCACGAGGACACCGAGGCCGCTCAGGGTCGGCCAGATCCCGGGGATGACCGCCGGGATCCTGGCCAGCGGAGCCGCCAGGGCCCACCGCGTCTTCAGCGGTGTGGCCGGGCCCGTCGAAAGGGCCCAGCGACGCCACGACCACGTGGCGGGGTGAAGCGGCTGGGCGCTCGCACGCTTCCAGCGGGAGGACGCACGCTGCCCGCCGGCGTGATCTGCGGATCGGATCAGTTCGCCGCTCACCGTCCACTCGCCGGGCTGCAGCCCGTACACCCACGTGGTGATCGACAGAGGGCCGCTGCCAGGTACGATGCCGTCCACGGTCTCCTCTCGCGTGAACAGATCCTGTGGCCCGGGCGTTCCGCGGATGCCGATGCGCCGGCCAGTCAACCGGACGGTGGCCGAGTACGGTTCGCTCCCCTCCCCGGAGTCGAACCAGAGCGTCACCACCAGCGCCTCCGGCTCGACAGGACCCGGCCCTCCGGTCCGCGCGTCCGTCGGCGGCTGCGCCACGCCGACCTGCCCACTGCGGGACCCGGGCAGCGCCCACGCTAGCGGTCTCGTTCGCACCTTCGTGCCCCGCGCTGACGCTCCCAGCCTTCTCCGTGCCACCCCTTCTCCACCGGTCCTTTCTGGCTCGACGTGCGGCCCCATCAACGATGGCCTGATGGGGACAACTACGCCCTAGTAGTATGTTGTCACCGTAGTATGCGGCTTCCCGCGATCGTGTCCGTGCGGCCCTTCACGTGCGCGGTGGGCACGGTGGACTGTGCCGCCCCCGAGGCACGCCGCCGCGCTCGGCGGCGTGCCGGCGGTGCCGCCCCTACGGATGCGCGGCGTCGACGACGGCGCAGCCCTGCCTGGCACGTCTGAGCTGACGCCCGATGACGGCGATCCCCAGCACATTCAGGGCGAGCCCCACGAGCAAGAGGGGCGTGCGGTAGGCGTCGAGCAAGACGGCGGCTGCCGAGAGCCCGAGCAACGGGAGCAGGTCCGCCACGTGGTGGGCGCAGCAGGCGAGCATCGCGGCGCCGCTCGTCCCAGTGCTCGCGGCGGTCACCGCGGCGCCCGCACGGTGGCGGCGGTCGGTGCGACGCAGTTCGATGAAGAGCCCGACCTGCGTCCCGAAGCCCGCCGCGACCAGGCCCACGAACGGCGCATCCGAGGTGAGCTGTTCGAGGGCGTGCGCCGACCCCTGAGCCAGAGTGATCAGGCCGAGGTAGACGCCGAGGAGCGCGACGCCCGCGACGACGCCGATCGCGACGCTGCGGACGGGGACGGATCGCGGCCGCGCGAACGCCGACGCCAGGCCCGTCATGACGAGGCCCCGAGCGACCAGCGGAGCGGCGGCACTCTGTTCGAGCCGATCGGCGGGAGCGTGAGTTCGACCCATTGCGCGCCGGCGAGGAACGGGCCGGCGGTGCCCTTGAAGAGGAGCGTTCCCTCCCGATGGTGGCCGCCAGGGGGAGCAGCCCACCGCTTCGCCTCGAGCCTGTCGCCGCGATCGTTGGTCAGCACGGCGCCGCTCAGCGTGACCCCGTCGAGGTCGATCTGATGGTTGTCGAGCTTGACGTCGAAGCCGAGGCCGACCCCGCGCCCCTCCCAGGTCACGGCCACGGTCACGCCTCCGGCCTCGACCGTCTGGGTGCCGGGCACCCACGCCGATCCCCCCGGTCCGGCCGCCCCGCCGGGCACGCTCGAAGACGAACATGCCGCAAGCGCGAGGGCAAGGCTGCCGAGGAGGGCGAGGGTCGGCCGCTTCATAGCGCAAGCCTGCCGCGCCGGTATGAGCCGACGATGAGCGGCGGCTGAGATGCCGGGGAGAGATGCAGGGGGGCGGCGGCGGCGTCCGGTTACGCGCCTGGCATCCAGACGAGAAACGTGGATCCGGTACCGGGCCCCGCGCTCTCTGCCCAGGCGCGCCCGCCCATGGCCTCGGCAAGCGCGCGCGCGACCGCCAGCCCAATCCCGGAGCCGCCCAGGGCGCGCGAGCGCGACGGGTCGATCCGGTAGAAGCGCTCGAAGACCCGTTCGCGCTGGTTCGCCGTGAGCCCTGGGCCTTGGTCCGTGACGGCGAGCGCGACGCCCCCGCCGACCGGTCGGGCACTCAGCAGCACCGTGCCGCCTTCGGGCCCGTAGCGGATGGCGTTCGCGAGGTAGTTGTCGAGGACCTGTGCGAGCCGGTCGGGGTCCGCGCGCAGCCGCCCTACGGCCCGCGCCACGTCCAGGCGCAGGTCGATCGAGCGTTCCTGTGCCCGTGCCGCGAACCGGGCCTGCGCGGCCTGGAGAAACGGACCTACCTCGATCGGCTGTGGCTGCAGCGGCAGCTGTCGCGCCTCGACTCGCCAGAGCTGCTGCAGGTCGTCGACCAGCCGGGCGAGGCGCGAGGTCTCCCGGCGCAGCAACGACCAGGTTGCCGGCACGGCCGGGACGACCCCATCCTCCAGGCCCTCGAGGTACCCGTCGAGGGTCGCGAGTGGCGTGCGCAGCTCGTGCGCGACGTCCCCGACCAGCTCGACCCGGCGGCGCTCGGTTGCTTCGAGAGACGCCGCCATCACGTTGAACGACGCAGCGAGCTCGCCGATCTCGTCGTGCCCTGTGACCGGCACACGCTCGCCATAGTGGCCGGCGGCGATCCGCCGCGCGGCGGCCGCGAGATGCGCGATCGGGCCCGACAGCCGCGCCGAGAGGGCGAAGCTCAGCACCACGGCCGCGCCCACCGCGACCACGGTGGCGACGACGAGCGCGGTCCGCACGGCGTCCTGGAACGCGCTCCGCACGAGGCCGCTCATCATGTCGCCCATGCCGGCCACGCCACCGCCCATCGCGCGGTCCATGGCGCCGTTGAAGACGTCGGGGGCGATGAGGCCCACGCCGGCAAGCAGGACGACGGTCCCGACCGCGATGACGGCGAGGTGGGAGAGCAGCAGGCGACCGCGCAGGCGCAGCGACCCGAGGGCCATCAGCCGCGCCTAGGGACGCCCTGCCAGGAGACCGCCGTCTCCCGGCCGTATCCGAAGATCATCTCGTCACCCCGTCTCGATCCGCGGCGCCGTTGCCGACCACCATCGCCTGTGGGCCTCAAGCCCCCGTGCGCCCTTCGCTCAAGATTCCGTCAAGCCCCTCGCGACGCCTGTCCGCCGCGGTCGGCGCGGTAACGGTAGCCAACGCCCCGGACCGTCTCGACGTGCGACGGGTGGGCGGCATCGTCGCCGAG
>JAKAMV010000579.1 GCA_021812735.1 Chloroflexota bacterium
GCCGAGGAGACGGCCCAGGGACCGAGCGCCTGGCCCGGCGGCGCTGAGCCGACCTACGACGCGCGACCAACCGTCCCTGCGGACCGCGGCGGCACGCCAGTCATCCTGCGGGTCCTCCGCGGTGACACCGCGGCTCGCGAGCACCTCGTGGCGACGCTGGCTGGCGACGATGCGGACGCGACGGCGGCATGGCACGTCCGGATCGCCAAGCTGATCGACGCGATCACGGCCCGCGCGATCGAGGACGGCTACCTCGACGTGGACGAGGAGCACCCGTTCTGGCGCCTCTTCTCGGGCGGGGAACAGCGCGAGATCGTCCTTGCGCTCTCGGCGCTCGGCTTCCGCTACGACGGGATGCGCGGGTTCGACGACGACCGTGCGCCGAGTGCTCGCGACCTGTCGCTCGCAGTGGGCTATGCCGGCCTGGACCGGATGCGCGTCCGGGTGTGGCCCGGGGATTCGGCCCTGGCGGCGCTGTTCGACGGGGCCGTCGTTCGCGCCGACCTCTGGCTCGCCTACCAGGCCGACGACCTCTCGCTGGCGCGCATGGAGGCGGCGCTGGGACCTCGCGCCGCTGCCCTCGGCGAGATCTGGGACGCCTGGGGCCGCGTGCGCCCGGCCATGCTCGAGGACCGCTGAGCATCGGCCTCCGCCTGTCGCGCCCGAGACCGCCCGCCGAGCCCGGAGTCAGCCCGCTGGCGACGATGCCGCTTCGGCCGCCATCGCCGCGCCGGCCTCCGGCTCCTCGTCCTCGTCGATCACGACGACGCGGAACACCTCGGCCGCCTCGACGCCGATCCGCTCCCCCTCCTCGCGCGCCCACCCGCGGATCCGCGGCTCCAGGCGTTCCGGCTGGCGGATCTGGCTCGGGTGCGCGCGCAGGGCCTCGAGCTTGCGGTCCAGGGTCGCCCCGACGTCCACCGCGGCCGTGGGGCGGTTCGTCCAGAACAGGAACAGCCGCCGGACGCTGTGGGGCGCCAGGCCGTCGCGCGCCAGCCACGGGAACGCCATCGCGTTGCGGGCGGCGGGGTAGACGGCATCGACCGCCGCGAGCCCCGCCGTCCGGTGGTCCACGTGGTTCACGCCGCCGTCCGTGTAGAAGACCGTCTCGGGGTCCACGCACAGGACCGCGTCCGGGCGGAACGTGCGGATCTCGCGGACCAGCTGCTCGCGCAGGGCGAGGTCGTTGGCCAGCGCCCCGTCGGGCTGGTGCAGGAACGAGATGCCCGCGTAGCCGACGATCCGGGCCGCCTCGCGCTGCTCCGACTCGCGGGTGGCGGCCAGCTCGAGCGGGTCCTGGCGCCAGTCGTCGGCGCCGGCGTCACCGCTGGTGCAGCACACCAGCCAGGCCTCGGAGCCCTCGTCGATCCAGCGCGCGGCGGTCGCGGCGGGGCCGAAGTCGGCGTCGTCGGGATGGGCCACGATCACCATGAACCGGCCGGGACGCCAGGTGTTGACCGCCAGCACCGTGTCGTGCGTCATTTGTCGTACCCATCTTGCATGTTGTGGTAATGTGCCGATTGAGGCTTCGCTCGTTTCCCCCCACGGGCGAGGCCTCGTTCCATGCCCGGCTCAGGCCGGTGCGGTCGCGGCGCGCAGGGCGGCCAACACCTCGGCGGCGTGCCCGTCGGCCTTGACCTTGGGCCATGCGGCGGCGATCCGGCCGTCCGGCCCGACGAGCCAGCTCGAGCGGATGATCCCCAGGTACGTGCGCCCGTAGTTCATCTTCTCGCCCCACGCGCCGTAGCGCTCGGCAACCGCGTGGTCCTCGTCGGAGAGGAGCGTGAACGGCAGGCCGAACTTGGCTCGGAACGCCGCGTGGCTGCCGGAGCCATCGGGGCTGATGCCCCAGATCTCGGCGTCGAGGTCGCCGATCTCGTCATGGAGGTCGCGGAACTGGCAGGCCTCAGTGGTGCAGCCGGGGGTGTCGTCGGCCGGGTAGAAGTAGACCACCGTCCACTTGCCGCGGCGGTCCGCCAGGCGGTGGATGGCCGCGTGCTCGTCGGGCAGCGCGAAGTCGGGGGCGTCGTCGCCAACGGTCGGCATGCTCATGACAGGAGCATAGACCGGGGCGCCGCGAGATGGCGTGGGCGGGTCGGGGCCGGGGCGTTGCAGCGATGCGGCGGCGTGGGGCCGCGGCCGTCGTGTAGACTCGCCGCCGTGCCCGAGTCCCCCTTCCCCGCCGCTGCCCAGCGCATCGTGGACGCTGCCGCGCGCAAGGGCGTGGCCCTCGACATCCACGTCTTCCCCGAGGGCACGCACACCGCCGAGGACGCGGCCCGGGCGGTCGGCGCCGAGATCGGGCAGATCGTGAAGTCGCTCGTCTTCGTCGCGCCGGGCGGCGGGGGCCACCGGCCGATCCTGTGCCTCGTGTCAGGCCCCAACCGGGTTGACCTCGCCCGCCTCGCCGCGGTCGTCGGGGAGCCCGATGTGCGGCGCGCGACCGCGGTCGAGGCGAAGGAGCTCACCGGCTTCACGATCGGGGGCATCCCGCCCATCGGCCACGTCGCTGGGCTACGCGTGATCATGGACCCGGACCTCGGGCGCTTCCAGACCGTGTGGGCCGCGGCCGGCACCCCCACCGCCGTCTTCCCCGTCGCGCCGCGGACCCTGCAGATGCTCGCCAACGCCCACGTGGCGCCGATCTGCGAGGAGCGCCGCCAGGCCGACGTGCTCGCGGAGCGAGCCGGGCTGACCGGCCCGCAGTCGCCCGCCTCCCAGGACTCCTAGCCGGCACCGTGCCCGCTGAGGTCCGCCACCGCGTCGTCGCCTTCCCGGGCGGCCTCCGGGCGTCGTTCCGCTGGGCGGGCAGCGGACAGGGCGCCGCGGTCTTCGCGCTCACGGAGACCGGTGGCCCGCTGACCGACCTGGGCGAGATCGTCGCGCCCGACCCGGACCGCCGCTGCCGCGCCGAGCTGCGCGTCGAGACGCCCTCCGGCCCGTGGACCGTGCGCCTCGCATCCACCATCAGCGACGAGCCGGCCGGGCTCCTGTGGGACACCGAGGGCCTGCTGGTCGTGGCGTACGGGTTCCACGGCTATGCGCTGGACGCCCGCACAGGCGAGCTGCGCTGGAGCCACCGCTCCGCGTCGCCGATCGTGACCGTGCTGGGCTCGCCCCGCCTGCCCCATGTGATCCTCCAGGCGGAGATCGAGACCTTCGCGCTGGAGCCGTCGGGCGAGGTTGCCTGGCGGGTGGCGCACAGCGACGTGGTGGCGTCGGCGGAGCTGGTGGGCGGCCAGCTCGTGCTCACCAGCTTCTCGGGCCAGGTGCGCGCGCTCGACCCCCGGACGGGGCGCGGCGCGGACTGAGGCCCGCTGGCCCGCCGGCCCGCTGGCATGGCGGGCGACCGTTCCGGGACGTGCGCTCCAGGCGTCGGTGCGGATCTGGAGCCCATGGCCGGGTGTGGACAACCTGTGGACAACCGCCGGGCCACGAGGGTCCTGTTCACGAGTAGGTGGAAAACCGCATTGACCCAGCGGTGCGCGGGCACGTAGCGTTGGGGGCAGCCCGGAGGGGCCGAGCGATGCTAACGGCGGCGATGACATCAACGCCCACGCGTCGAGTAGGTTCCTTCGGGCTGCTGATTCCCCTGACGGCCGGGCTGCGGGCCGTCCCGGCGCGACAGCGGGGTATCATCGGCTGGTGACGTCCCTGCTCCTGCTCGTCGCTGGCCTCGCCCTGATGGCCGTCGGCTGGCTCCTCGTCCGGCGGCTCGGCGCCCGCGCGCGCGTCGGCCGCATCCTCGCCAGCACCCCGGTGGTCCCCGTGGACGATGCCCTCCGCCTCGCCAGCGCGGGCCGCGCGCGTTATGTCGGCGTCGGCGGTCGCCTCGACAGCGACCACGAGTTCCTCGATGAGCACCAGCGTCCGCTCGTCTTCCGCCGCTCGCGTCTGGAGCTGCGGAACGGGTCGCGCTGGGTCCCCGTCACCGACCACCGGCAGGTGGTGCCGTTCTCCCTCGCGGGCGCCGCGGCGTCCATCGCTGTCGACGGGGACGCGCTCGACGAGGGCCTGGTGGTCGTGATGCGCCAGTCCGAGGGCACGGCCGGCGAGATCCCCGACCGCGTCCCGGACGGCACGCCGGCCGAAACCCCCGCCCGGCTCCGCGTGGAGCTGCTCACGAGCGTGGACCACGCCCTGGCGCTGGGCGTGCCGGGCATCGGCACTGACGGCGAGCCTGTGCTGCGGGCGGGCATGGGCCGCCCGCTCATCCTCACGACCCTCGAGCCCGCGGAGGCGATGCGGCTGCTGGCCGCCGAGCACCGGACCTCGACCCGGGCGGGCGCCGTGCTGATGGCCGGAGGCCTACTGGCAGCCGCGGCGGGACTGGCCTGGACCCTCATCGGCGCGTTGGCCTGAGACTTGCACCGGTCCGCGATCATCCGCACTGCGGCGGGCGCCGCCGCGACGGTGGCCTGGCTCCTGTTCGCGGGCCTTGCCCTGGCCGAGTCCCCCGCGCCCTCGCAAGCGGTGAGTGGCGACCCCAGGGCGGGGCAGGCGGCCGGCTTCGTCGGGAACCCTGCGCTGGCGATCGCGATCGTCGTCCTGGTCGTGGCCGCCAGCCTCGCGGCCACGCTCGCCTGGATCCGCGCCACCGGCGGCCCGGCCGGGCCCGACCACGAGGCCCGCTGACGCCCTCGCCCGCTGGGCAGCCTCCCCCCGCAATTCGCTGCTCTGACAGGCTCCCGCAACGAAATGGGAGGTAAGTCCTATTGGCAACTCCTGTGAAGTAGACGACCCTGTCCGCCACAGCATGCTTGCCAAATCCCACACTCCCTCGGCAGCTCCTGCCACGGTCGCTCGGCCTGGCGACGCGACCCTGACCGTCACCAAGGCAGCGCGCGTCCTTGGCGTGCACCCCAACACGATCCGGGCGTGGAGCGATGCGGGCAGGGTCCGCTACTACCGGATCAACGAACGCGGCGACCGCCGGTATCGCCTCACCGACCTCCAGCACTTCCTGGCCGCCGCAGCGTCCGATGCGACGACACCAGGCGGCGAGAGCAGCTCGACGGGGCGCGCACCTCGGCACCTCGCCGCAGCGTCCGCGCTCAGCGTCGGCGCGGCGGGCATCGAACTCCTCGCCGACCTCGCGGAGGTTGCCTCGTTCCCCAGCGGCCTGGACCCTGCCCTCGACGAGGCGTGCCGCCGCGTGCGTTCGGCCACGGGGGCGGCACTGGTGGGGGTCTGGGAGCGGCGCCCGGGAGGGCTCGTCCCCCGCGCGATCGTGACCGAGGGCGGGCCCGGACCGATGGTCAGCAGCCTCCCCCCGGAGCGCAACGTCGTCACCCTCGCGCTCGACTCGCCCGAGCCCATCCACGTCCGACCCGGGTCCCCCGGACCCGCCGCGGTGCTGGGACTGGGCACCGACGAGCTGGTCGTGCGGATCCCCGGCGGCGAGACGCCGTGGGGCGTCCTCCTGCTGGCCGGCGCGGTCCAGCTGGGCCCAGACGACGGGCGACGCCTCGCCAAGGCGATCGCCCGCACGCTCGGCGTGATCATCCGGGCCGCGGGGGCCAGCGAGCAGGCCGCCAGCAGGCTCCGCCGGTCAGAGGCGCTCCGCCGGGTGGCCACCGACCTCGCGTCGCGACTCGACGTGGGCGACGTCGTCCGCGACCTGTGCGACCACGCCCGCGTCCTGTTCGGCGCGGACCGCGTGGCGGTGACCCTCCACGACGGCGACGGGCGGTTCTCGGTCCCCAGCAGCATCGGCTTCTCGGCGGCGTTCCTCGACCTGGGCCGCGAGATGGAGTCAGCGCGGGCGGGGCAGCGCGACGTGCCGCCCCGCCGGCCCATCCAGATCCTGGGCCCCGACGCCTCGCGGGCCATCAACCCGCTGCGGGCGGCTGGCGTCCAGGAGGGCGTCGACACGCTGCTCACGGCGCCCCTGATCGACGGTCACGAGCTGCACGGGACCCTGTACCTGGCCCACGACCGCCCGTTCCGATGGCGCGAGGTGGACCTCGACGCGGCTGAGGCGCTGGCCGGCGACGCTGCGATCGCCATCCGGTCGGCCAGGACCTTCGGCCGGATGGCCGCCTGGGCGGCGCAGCTCCAGGCCATCCAGCGGCTCGGCGCCCGGCTGTCGGGCCTCACGACCCAACAGGAGATCGGCCACGCGATCGCCACCGAGCTCCGCCAGCTGATCGAGTACGACAACGTCCGCGTCTACCGGGTCCGCGGCCATGAGCTCGTCCCGGTGGCGTGGCTCGGCCTGTCTGCCGACTACACCGACGAGAAGATCGACGACCTCCGCGTCCAGATGGGCGAGGGCATCACGGGCTGGGTCGGCCGGTTCCGCGTCCCGCAGCTGGTGGACGACGCCGCGAACGACCCGCGGGCGATCACCATCCCGGGCACCAAGCCCGACGCGGACGAGTCGATGCTGCTCGCGCCGATGGTCCACGAGGGCGCCTGTCTCGGCGTCGTGGTGCTGGCCTACGGCGCCCTGCGGCACTTCACCGAGGACGACCTGCGCCTGCTCGTGATCTACGCGTCGTTCGCGGCCCAGGCGATGGCCAACGCTGACGCCACCGAGCGCCTCCGCGAGCAGGCCGACAAGCTCGAGCGCCAGCTCCGCGCCCAGCGCGAGCTCCTCGGCACCACCGAGGCCATGCTGACCACCCTCGACTCGGGGGCGGTCCTCGACCAGATCACCAGTCGCCTGGGGGCGCTGATCGCGTGCGACAACATGGCGATCGAGGTGGTCGACCGCCAGACCGGCCTGCTCAAG
>JAKAMV010000580.1 GCA_021812735.1 Chloroflexota bacterium
ATGCACGGGCTCGCGTTCCTGATCCACGAGAAGCCGTTCGCCGGGATCAACGGCTCGGGCAAGCACAACAACTGGTCGATGTCCACGGACCTCGGCGAGAACCTGCTGGACCCAGGCACCGATCCGCACGCGAACGCGCAGTTCCTCGCGTTCCTGATCGCGGTCATCCGGGCGATCGACGTCCACGCGGCGATGCTCCGCGCCTCGATCGCCGACGCCGGCCAGGACCACCGCCTGGGCGCCAACGAGGCACCGCCCGCCATCATGTCGATCTTCCTCGGCAGCCAGCTCGAGGATGTCGTGGGCCAGCTGGAGCAGGGGGCCGCGTCGGCGTCCAAGAAGGGCGGCGACGTCGCGCTGGGCGTGATCTCCCTGCCGACGCTCGCCAAGGACGCGACGGACCGCAACCGCACCTCGCCGTTCGCCTTCACGGGCAACAAGTTCGAGTTCCGCGCCGTGGGCTCGTCGGCCCCCATCTACTGGCCGCAGACGGTGCTCAACACCGCGGTCGCCGATTCGCTGTCAGACTTGGCCGACGAGCTCGAGAAGCTCACGCCGGGCGACTTCGACGGGCTGACGGCCATCCTCTCGAACGCCGTCCGGAAGCACAAGCGCGTGCTGTTCGAGGGCAACGGGTATTCGGAGGAGTGGCACGCGGAGGCGGCCCGCCGCGGGCTGCCGAACAACCGCACCACGGCCGATGCGCTGCCGGCCCTGGCCACCCGGGAGGCCCGGGCAGTCTTCGCCAAGTTCGGCGTGCTGTCCGAGCGCGAGCTCGAGGCCCGCGTGGACATCTTCTGGGAGAAGTACGTCAAGGTCCAGAACATCGAGGCGAACACCGCGCTCGACATGGCCAAGACGATGATCCTGCCGGCCACGGTGGCGTACCTGGGCCAGCTCGCGTCGGCGGGCTACTCGAAGGGGGTCAAGGCCGTCACCGACAAGGTGGTGTCGCTGGCGGACGAGCTGGTCGAGGCGATCCACGCCCTCGAGCACGCCCAGCATGAGGCCCATGAGGCCGAGACCGTCCAGGCCGAGGCGCGCGCCTTCGTGGACGAGGTCATTCCAGCCCAGAACGCGCTCCGGGCCGTGGCCGACGAGCTCGAGACGCTGGTTGCTGACGAGCTCTGGCCGATGCCGAAGTACCGCGAGCTCCTCTTCCAGTACTGAGCCTGGCCACCGCGAAGCGGCTCCCCTCCCGGATCGCGGGGGGGAGCCGCTTCTTCGTTTCCCGGCGTCTGACCTCGACGGGGCGTGTGCTCGCTCAGCCAGCTCTGATCCCGCCTGCCCGTCGCCCCCGGCCGGCACCGCCCCCTGGCTGGCCCGTCGATGGGCTCGAGGGGCGCACGCTGGCCGTTCAGCGGTCATCCGGATGCATGTGCGCGCTGGGCGGTCAGCCCAACGCGTGACGAAGCCAGGATCAGCGGACCGTGGCCGGTTTCGTGCATCGGTTGGCCCAGCTGGCGGTCATCTGCACCCGAGTAACCGCTCAGCGGGCAACGGTGGCCGGGAGAGGCGCCCAAGCGGCTCCGAACCGCCGCCGCGCCGACCGCGCCCGGCCGAGCGAGGCAGGCAGAGGCGCCGGCGAGATTCGCGCCCATATGCCGCCCGGCCTATGGATCGGCAGGCCGAACCGAGGTGCCAGGACCCCGCCGGACGCCTGATGATGATCCTGGCCGGATGTGGCGGACGGGTCGCCGCGGGCCGGCCGGGCAGCAAGGACGAGATCCCCGTGAAGAAGGTCAGGCTCACCGTCAACCAGCGGCCCATCGAGGTGGTCGCCCACGGCAAGGACGCGCTCCTGCTCGACGTGATCCGGGACGAGCTGGGTCTCACGGGCGCCAAGCAGTCGTGCGACAAGAAGGGCCAGTGCGGGACCTGCATGGTTCTCGTGGACGGCCGGGCCGTTCTGTCCTGCACGCAGAAGGTGGAGGCGCTCGATGGCGCCGAGGTCACCACGATCGAGGGCCTGGGCACACCCGACCGCCCCAACCTGATCCAGCAGGCGTTCGTCCTGGCCGGTGCCGTCCAGTGCGGGTTCTGCATCCCCGGCATGATCGTGACGGCCGACGAGCTGCTCCGCCAGAACCCGGACCCGACCCGGGACGAGGTGAAGCGCGCCCTCCGCCGCAACCTGTGCCGCTGCACGGGCTACGTCAAGATCATCGACGGGGTCCAGCTGGCCGGAAGGTTCATCCGCGGCGAGGCCACCCCGGCCGACTACACGCCCGCCCTTGACGCGCCCCTGATCGGCACGTCCTTCGCGCGCCCGTCGGCCATGGCCAAGGCCACCGGCACGGCGATGTTCGGCGCCGATATCCGGATGCCGGGCGCGCTCGAGCTGGCGGTCGCCCGCGCCCCGCTCGCCCACGCGTTCATCAAGGCTGTCGACACCTCCGCGGCGGAGCAGATGCCCGGGGTGGTCGGCGTGATGACGGCCAGGGACATCAAGGGCACGAACCGGCTCAAGTACCAGGTCGCCGACCGGCCGATCCTCTGCGACACTAAGGTCCGCCTGCTCGGCGATGCCATCGCGATCGTCGCCGCGGACTCGAAGGAGCAGGCGGAGGCCGCAGCCGCCGCCGTGCGGGTCGACTACGAGCCGCTGCCGATCCTCGACACCCCCGCCAAGGCGATGGCCGAGGGCGCCCCGCGGCTCCACGACGAGCTGCCCAACCTGTGCTACCAGCAGCCGATCAGGAAGGGCGACGCCGACACGGCGTTCGCGAACTCGGCCTGCGAGGTCACCGCGCACTTCACGACCCAGTTCGTCCACCAGTCGCCCATGGAGCCCGAGGTCAGCCTCGCCTGGATGGAGGGCGAGGGCGAGGACGCCGAGCTGGTGGTCGTGGGGAGGAGCATCAACATCCACCTCCACATGCAGACGCTCCAGGAGGCGCTGGGCTGGGAGGCGATCCGCTACGAGGAGCCGTTCGCGGGCGGCCAGTTCGGCATCAAGGTCGAGGTCATCACCGAGGGCATCGCGGGCGCGGCGGCGCTCCATTTCAACCGCCCGGTGCGCTACATCCCGAGCCTCGCCGAGTCGATGCTCATCACCTCGAAGCGCCACCCGTTCGAGATCGACACCCGGCTCGCCTGCGACGCGGACGGGAAGCTCACGGCCATGGCCATGGACATCACCGTGGACAACGGCGCCTACATGAGCCTCGGCCGGGTCATCGTGAACCGCGCGCTGCACATGCTCACCAGCGCCTACAACGTGCCGAACCTGGCGGTGACGAGCCGGCTCGTCTACACGAACAACCCCTGGGGCTCCGCAGCGCGCGGCGCCGGGCCGCCCCAGACGCACTACGCGCTCGAGTGCGCCGTCGACCTGCTGGCCGAGAAGATGGGCATGGACAAGCTCGAGTTCCGCAAGCGCAACTCCCTGCGGCCGGGCGAGGCGAAGGCGACCGGGCACGTCGTCGCCGAGTGGCCGTTCCCGGGCCTGTGCGACGCGATCGAGGCCCCGTACGAGCGGGCGCTCGCGGCGGCGAGGGCCGCCAACAACGGCGGCCCCGTCTACCGGGGGGTCGGCCTCGGCGCGGCGGCGTTCGGCATCGCGATGCCGGGCGACAAGTCGATCGGCTTCGTCGAGCTCGACCCCGACGACGGCGTCACGGTCTACATGGCGGCCGGCGACCCGGGCGAGGGCAACGACTCGATGATCAGCCAGCTCGTGGCATCGGTGCTCGAGCTGCCGCTGGCGAAGGTGCGCCTCCACACTCGCAGCACAGGCGACACGGCGGCCTCGGGCCCGGTGTCGGGCTCGCGCGCGACGTACATGCTCGGCGGCGCCGCCGTGTTCGCGGCCCAGGCGCTGCGGGAGGCCATGGACGAGCTGGGCTCGCGCTCCCACGCCGACTTCCTGGCGGCCGGGGTGCCCGTCCGCTACCAGGGCAAGCGGACCACCGTCGAGACCGCGCCGCTGGACCCCGACACGGGCCTCGGCCCGAGCTTCGAGGTGGACGTGTTCTCGGTCCAGATGGCCGAAGTGGAGGTCAACACCGAGACCGGCGAAGTCAAGGTGCTGAAGCTGACCTCGGCGGCTGACCCGGGCCGGGTGATCCACCCCGGCAACGTCGAGGGGCAGCTCCACGGCGGCATGGACATGGGCGCCGGCTTCGCCCTGCGCGAGGAGTACGTCCACGGCAAGTCGAAGGACTGGATCACGTTCAAGTTCCCGAACATCCGTCATGCCATGGACATGGACACCATCCTGGTGGAGACGCCGCGCGAGCGCGGCACGCTCGGGTCGGTGGGGATCGGCGAGATGGCCATGGTTGCCACCGCGCCCGCGATCGTGAACGCGATCCGCGACGCCACGGGCGCGATGGTGTACGAGCTCCCGGCCACGCCCGAGCGCGTGAAGGCGGCCCTGGCCAACCGGTAGCGGACGGCGCGCCGGACGACCGGGCGCAACCGACGGAGGCGAACCAGCCGATGGCCGACACGACGGCCCGCTCCCGCGTCGCGCGCGTCGTGGCGGGCCGTCGTGTCTACTTCGACGACGAGGGGTTCTTCTGGGACCCCGACGACTGGACCGAGGAGGCGGCCCTCGAGCTCGCCCGCGAGCGCGGCATGGGCGGCCTCGACGAGGCGCAGTGGCGGGTGATCCGATTCATGCGCGGCTGGTACGCGCACAATGGCCGGGCGCCGATGAACAAGGACCTCAAGGCCGGGACCGGCATGACGCTGCTCGAGCTCGAGCGGCTGTTCCCGGACGGGATCAAGCTCGGCGCGCGCATGCTGGCCGGCCTGCCGAACCCGAAGACGTGTCTGGACTGACGTGATCTACCTCGACAACGCCGCGACGACGTTCCCCAAGGCGCCCGGCACCCTCGAGCGGGCGCTGGCCTGGTATCGCGAGCTGGGCGTGTCGCCCGGTCGCGGCAACCACGACCTCGCGATGCACGCGGACGCCGCGGTCGACGAGGTGCGAACGAGGGTCGCGGCGTTCTTCGGGGCGCCGGCGCCGGAGCGCGTGGCGTTCGGCATGAACGCGACCGACGCGCTCAACACGGCGATCCTGGGCCTCGTGCGCCCCGGCGACCACGTGGTCACCACGCGGCTGGACCACAACTCCGTCCTCCGGCCGCTGCACCACCTCGCCGAGACGGGGGTGATCAGCTGGGACGCGGCTCCCGCCGACGAGCGGGGCATCGTGACCGCGGACGCCATCGAGTCGCTGCTGCGCCGGAACACCCGCTGCGTCGTGATGGCCCACGCCTCAAACGTCATCGGAACCGTCCAGCCTGTGGCCGAGATCGCAGAGCGCTGCGCCGCGCGCGGGGTCCCGGTGGTGGTCGACGCGGCGCAGTCGGCCGGCCAGGTGCCGATCGACATGACGGCGATGGGGATCAGCGCGCTCGCGTTCACCGGCCACAAGTCGCTCTACGGGCCCTCGGGGATCGGCGGGCTCGTGGTGATGCCGTTCATCGAGGTGGCGACCTCGCGGTTCGGCGGCACGGGCATGGAGTCGGCGAGCCTCGTCCACACGCAGGCCTACCCGTTCCGGCTCGAGGCCGGCACGCTCAACGTGCTCGGCGTCCTGGGCTTGGCGGAGGGCCTCGAGTTCGTGGCCGGCGAGGGCGTCGAGGCCATCCACGCCCGCGAGGCGACGCTGCTGACCCGGCTCCGCGACGGCCTGGCGGCCATCGACGGCGTCACCCTCTACCGCGCCGACGGCGACCTCTCCGAGCGTGTCGGCGTGCTGGCGTGCAACGTCGCGGGCGTCCACCCGCAGGACGTCGGCGCCATCCTCGACGGCGACTTCGACATCGCCGTCCGGGTCGGGGTCCATTGCGCCCCGCTGGTGCACGAGGACCTCGGCGCGGTCGAGCGCGGCACGGTGCGCTTCAGTCTCGGCGCGTTCAACACGGAGGCCGACGTGGACGCCGCGGTCGACGCGATGCGCGCCATCGCCATGCACTGAGGCTGCGCGTCCCGTCGCGGTGGCCCCGCTCGACCGGCCCGGTCGCGTGTCGTCCGCGCGCGGCGGTCCGATCCGGGCGACACTGTCCAGACACGCGCCCGACGTCGACCGGAGACTCCCGATGAGCTACCAGCCCGCACCCGACCGCTATGACTCGATGCCCTACGCGTACTGTGGACGCAGCGGCCTCCAGCTGCCGCGCCTGTCGCTCGGGCTGTGGCACAACTTCGGCGACACCACAACCGCCTCGACCCAGCGCGAGATGGTCACCGCGGCGTTCGACCTGGGGATCACCCACTTCGACCTCGCCAACAACTACGGGCCGCCCTACGGATCCGCGGAGGTCAACTTCGGGCGGATCCTGCGCGAGGACCTGGCCGGCCACCGCGACGAGCTGGTCATCAGCAGCAAGGCGGGCTGGGACATGTGGCCGGGCCCGTACGGGCAGGGCGGCGGCTCGCGCAAGTACGTGCTCGCGAGCCTTGACCAGAGCCTCCGGCGCGTCGGCGTCGAGTACTTCGACATCTTCTACTCGCACCGCTTCGACCTCGACACGCCCCTCGAGGAGACGATGGGCGCGCTGGCCCACGCCGTCCGCCAGGGCAAGGCGCTGTACGTGGGGATCTCCTCGTACTCGGCTGGCAAGACCCGCGAGGCGGCCGCGCTCCTGCGCGCCGAGGGAGTCCCGCTGCTGATCCACCAGCCCTCGTACAACCTGCTCAACCGCTGGGTGGAGGCCGGGCTCCTCGACGCGCTCGAGGAGGTGGGCGCGGGCATGATCGCGTTC
>JAKAMV010000581.1 GCA_021812735.1 Chloroflexota bacterium
TTCGTCAGCCGGGTCGGCGTCAGCGTGTCGCTGGCCGTGCTGCTGGTGATGACCACGCCCTGGGCCGACCTCCTCAAGAGCCTCCAAGCCATCCACGTGCCGCAGCTGTTCATCCTCGTGCTCGCGATGGCGTACCGCTACATCTTCCTGTTCCTGCACCTCGCCAACGGCATGTTCGAGGCGCGCAAGAGCCGGATCGTGGCCCGGACGAGCGGGGGCGAGCAGCGGCGCTGGATCACCGCCTCGATGGGCGGGCTGCTCAACCGGAGCGTGAGGATGAGCAACGACGTCTACGCGGCGATGGTCGCGCGCGGCTTCCGCGGCTCCATCCGGACGTTCGCCGAGTACCGGATGACCCGCGACGACTGGGCGGCGCTGGCCGGCACGATCGCGATCTCAGCGGCGGCGGTCGTCGCCCAGCGGGGGCTCCCGTGACGGGGCCGGGAGGAGAACCAACGATGCTGATCGAGTCGCACCGCCCCGAGGAGGGGCCCGCCCCGCGCGCGTCCGAGCCGGCCTTCGACCTGCACGGCATCCGCTTCGTCTACGGTCGCCGGCAGGTGGCGCTCGACGGCATCGACCTGCGGATCGAGCGCGGGGAGCAGGTGGCCCTGCTGGGCGCCAACGGCTCGGGCAAGTCAACGCTGCTCAAGCTGCTCGACGGGATCGTGGGGCCGACCGGCGGGACGATGCGCGCGATGGGCCGCGACGTGACGGCCGTGGCCGCCGGGCACGACGCCTTCCGCTTCCACCGCGAGGTGGGGCTGGTGTTCCAGGACCCGGACATCCAGCTGTTCAGCGCCACCGTCCGGGACGACGTCGCGTTCGGCCCGCTCCAGCTGGGTCTCCCGCTCGAGGAGGTGCGGGCCGCCGTGGACGCGGCGCTCGCCCAGATGGAGATCACGCACCTCGCCGACCGCGCGCCGTTCGAGCTCTCGGGCGGCGAGAAGAAGCGGGCGGCCATCGCGTCGGTACTCTCGCTGGGCCCGGACGTGCTGCTGCTCGACGAGCCGACGGCCGCGCTCGACCCCAGGACGAAGTGGGTGCTGGTCAACCTGATCCGCCGCCTGGGCGAGGGCGGCAAGACGCTCGTGACGGCCACCCACGAGCTCGACATCGTGCCGATCATCGCGAAGCGCGTCGTCGTGCTGGGCGAGGACCGCCGGGTTCTGGCTGATGGACCGACTGACACGATCCTCGCCGACCGCGACCTGCTCATCCGGGCCAACCTGATCCACGAGCACCTCCATGAGCACGGCGCGGTGCGGCACGCGCACGCCCACGATGCCGAGCACCACGACGACGGCGAGCCGATGGCGGAGCTGCCGGGGCGCACGCATCCGGATGGGGATCACCCCGGGGTCGGCCAGCAAGGCGAGCACGGCGGGCACGGCGAGCGTGCCGCCCGTCCCGAGCCGCTGCCCCCTGCCGGTGTTGGCGACCACGACTACCCCGAGGCCTTCGAGTGACCGGGCCAACCGGATCCGAGCCCCGCTCGCCCGCAGTCCAGGTCGCCTGGGCCGACGCGCGCGAGGCGCTCCGCGAGCGCGGCCTCCGCTGGACGCCCCAGCGCCGGCTGATCCTCGAGGTCCTCGCCGAGACGAGCGGCCACATCACGGGCGCGGAGCTGGTCGAGCGCTGCCGGGCACGGGACGGCGCCACGATCGGGTCCACCGTGTACCGGACGCTCGACGTCCTCGAGGAGCTGGGCTACGTGCGCCACAGCCACGGCTCCGACGGCCGGGAGGAGTACCACGTCCTGCCCCTCGCCGAGCACGCCCACGTCCGGTGCCTCGGCTGCGGGGCGGCCTGGGACCTGAGCTGGGAGGACGCGCGGGAGCTGGCGGAGCGGCTGGAGGCGCGCAATGGCTTCAAGGTTGCGCTCGGGCACGTGATGATCGGGGGCTACTGCCCGGGCTGCGAGCCGGCCGCACCGTAGCGCGGCGCCCCCTCAGGGCCGGCCGCACCGTAGCTACGCGGAGCATGTCGGGGCTCTGGTCGAGCCCGACCACCGTGCAGCCGAAGGCGTCGCGCAAGGCCTTCGCGACCATGCCGGTCCCGGTCGCCACGTCGAGCACCCGATCGCCCGTGGCCGCATCGATCGCATCCACGAGGGCGCGCCGCCAGCGCGGATCCTGACCGAGCGAGAGGACCGCCGCCACCCGGTCGTACGTGCCCGCGATCCCGGTGAAGATCCGCTCTGCGTCGGCCGTCGTCATGGCCACCCAGCCTCAGCTCAGCCAGCCCGCGATCAGGGAAGGGTTGGCTCCCACGACGCCCACGACCACACCGACCAGACCCGCAATCGCCATCGCCAGGGGCAGCTGCGCCACCGGCGCGGCGTCGCCCTGGCGGGTCCTGACGCGAATGCCTCGGACGGGGCCTCCCTCAGCGAATTGGTTCCGAACCGCGACGGGGGCGCTGTGCTGGGGCATGCGCTCGGTCTCTGCGGCGTCCGACCGACGCAGTCTCCGCGCTGACGCATTTCAGAAGCCGTGACAACTTGCGGCGGCTCATAGCCGCGGGCGTGGCGATCACGCCATCGGCGCGATGTGCTCCCCGCTCGTCGTCCGGCTACCGCCGCACCTCGGCGACGCCTTCGCTCTCGAGCGAGCTCGAGGCGTCGGGGCCGGCCTCATTGTCAACGCCCACGCGGAGCCGGTACACGAGCTCCCCGCCCAACCAGGCCCGGGCGTCGCCGCCGCGGAAGCTGGACCGGCGCTCGAGCGCCCTGGCGTAGGCGGCCTGCGCTTACGTCCTGCGGGTGTGCTCGTCGCGGACACGACGGCCAGGCGCCTGACGAGCAGCGTGGTAGGATCGTCCGAGGTGCTCACGCGCACGAGAGGGGGTGGTGCGAGCGGTTGATCTATCGAGGGGAAAGATCGGTGAGCATAGGGGGATCCATGAATCACTTGCCCGGCCGCCTGTCGCGGCCGTCTTCCGATTGGCGACCACTCCTGCGCCATGTCTCGGCGACCGCGATAGCGGGACTCGTCGTCCTCTCTGCCGGCCTCTCGCCCAGCGTCGCTGAGGCAACCGTCGTCCACAGCCCGCCCTGGGCTGATTCCTTCGGCGCGAAGTGGGACGGGACGAACGGCCTCGACACGCGTGCCTCCGCGCTGTGGATGAAGACCAAGCTCGGCGCCAAGGGCTACACCGCGTACACCGCCAACGGGTACGCCGCCTCCACGTCGATGGGCTCGAGCTACGCTCAGTCGGACGCCGTGTGGGCCATGTTCGGCCATGCGAACCGAGGCTTCATCACGCAGTACGCGGGGAGCACGAGCACCGTCCTCCACGCCGTCCCGAACGGCACCCTGTACTCGTGCTCCTCGCCGCACGCCTGCCTTAGCAACTACGGCGGCGGGAAGATCAGCAAGATGAAACTCATGGTGTTCGGCGGCTGCTACACCGCCCTGGCGGGCAATGACTCGCTGCCCTACAGCGCGGACCTTGGGATCGTCGCGACGCAGGCCGACGGCGTGAGCACTGCGGTCGGCTTCGACAGCGAGATCTTCTGGCCGCCGATGGACAAGTGGTCGGAGGTGTTCTTCGGCGACCTCGCTGCGGGGCACGACGTGAGCCACGCCCTCATCCTGGCCGCCGACCAGGCCGCGATCTCGAACGGGGGCAACTACGGCGGCACCAACTACTTCGACATGTTCGGTAGCACCACGACGACCGTCGTGCCAGCGGGGTATGGGTCATGATCGGATCGATCCGGCTCCATCCGGCGCGCGGCCTCACCGTCACGGCCGTGCTCGTCACGGCGGGGCTGCTCGCCGTCGGCATCGTCTCTGTCAGCTCGGCTACCCCGCCGGGCCCGCGCATGACCGACAACGTTCGGCCGTCGGGGGCTCGCGCGGCCGTCGAGCGTTTCCTCGGGCAAGCCGTGCCCGGCGCGGCGATCACCGGCCCTGATCGTGGGCTGTTCCGCCAGACATACAAGGTCGAGACACCGGACTTCACGGCGCTGGTCGATGCGTTCGACGGCCGGGTCGTGTACTTCCTCAACGCCCCCGGCCAGCTCATCCACGGCGCATCCGCACGGACCTTCGATCCGGTCGAGATCGCGACGCGCGTCCTCACGGAGCACCGCGGGGCCATGCCAGGGGTCAAGCCCACCGTGACCCGTGCTGACCACGGCGCCCTTCAGCTCATCGAGGTCACGTGGCAACGGACGAGTGGGGCCATCAGGCTGCCCGACATGCGACGCGTGGTGCTCGACGCCGAGACCGGTGCCGTCATCTCGTACATGAACGATCAGCTGCCCTACGCGGATCCGCCGACGACGGCCGTCACGCAGGAGCAGGCTGAGCAGACGGCCCTGGCTGCCTGTGGGCTTTCCCACCCGTCGGTGACAAGGGCCCAACTCCTCGTGACTTTCGACTCGACGACCGGGGCGCAGGTCCTCGTGTGGAGAGTCGATGTCTTCGACGAATCCGTGCCCGCGGCCGCAGAGGTCGAGGTTGACGCCGTCACCGGCGTCGGCACGGTCACGGGCCGAGGCTAGAAGGAGGAACCGCACGGTGCGCCGTCGGAGCATCGCTCTCGTCGTCCTGGCGGCGCCTGTCGCGGTGGCGGTCGTCGTGGCCGCCGCCGCGACGGGGTGGGGGACCGCTCCGGCGCCCCGGCCGAGCGGGCGCACGGCCTCGTTCGATCCGCGGACGGCGGTCGTCGTTGGCCCCGACATCTACGTCGCGGGGGCAAGCCTGACCAAGGACTCCCGCGGGGTCGTCGCGGTGTCGCAGGACGGCGGCCGGACGTGGTCGATGGCGCTGCTGGACGCCCCTCCGGTGGTTCGCGCGGCGAGCGACGGCTCGTCGGTCTGGCTGGCGACTGACTGCGGGGGGCGCAACGGTGGGCGGTGCCTCCTCCACGGCACGGCCCAGGGCGGCTGGCGCGAGGTGGCGTCACAGCCGATCGACGACCTCATCGCCGGACCGGCCGGCTCGCTCACGACCGTCGTGCACCCCGTCCGCCAGCCGCCGCGTCTCGCCGAGACCGACGATGGTGGCTCCAGCTGGCACGACGTCATCTCGCCCTGTCCTGACAGCCGGGTCCCGATTGCGATTGCCGGTCGCACCACGCTCTCGCATGCCGTCTGCGGCGTGTGGCTGCCCGACCAGGGATGGGTCGCCCTCGACGACTGGCTGCTCGTCCGCAGGGACCACGCGAGATGGGAGACCATCTCGCGCTCGTCAGGGCAGTCGATTGAGGATCTCGCCTCATACAACCTTGGCGCCATAATCCTGACGCTTGGGGGTGGGGGCTGGCTGCAGGCCAACGGCCATCTGTACAGGACTCAGGACGACGCCGCCACTTGGTCGCGCGTGGACGTCGACCCGTCCAATGCCCTCTCGGTCGCCGCCGTGGCCCCCATCGACGCCGCCAACGCGTACGTCGTGCTCCGCACCGAGGGCAACCCGTCTCGGCTGATGCGCGGCGACAGCAGCACCGGCTGGACGGTTGTGGCGACGTGGCCGTGGGCATGGCCGTGAGGCGGCGGCGGTGATGCCCGTCACTTCCCATCGCGCCGCTGCATGCCGCTGGGGCATGAGGAGTACGGCCTGCGTGCGAATGCGGGCCCGGTCGCCCAGCATCGGGCACACCTCGACCTCGCTCCCGGGTGATCTCGCTGCCAGCGGGCGTGTCGGTCCCATCTACATTCCTGCAACGAAGTCGGTGGATGGTCGGCTGTCTGCAACAAAGACGCGATTCGTATCCACGCCTCACGCACTCCAAGGCGCGCGAAGCTCGCGAGTCAGCGCCAACCCGGACCGATCCGCCGTGCCGCGCCGCGGACCATCCGATTGCGCATCGAGGATTCGAGGCTGCCATAGCGCACGCGCAAGGGCCGTCCCATGGAGACATCGGGCACCACCTGGGTCGGCAGGGGCTGGCGGGAGCGCATGGGAGTCGAACCCACCGCGCGACGCCGGGCGCCGCGCCAACTGGTTTTGAAGACCAGGAGGCCCACCGGGACCCATCCGCTCCCAGACAGGATCATAGGCGCCCCGGTCCTATGATCCCGACATGACCGCGCGTCCCGAGCCCCCGACGATCCGCCTGACCGACCTCACCGATTGTGGCGGCTGCGCCGCGAAGCTGGGCGCCGACCTGCTGGCCGACGCCCTGGC
Organism: Chloroflexota bacterium; assembly: GCA_021812735.1. Next base: position 6,141 of record JAKAMV010000581.1, read on the forward strand.
CGGGCTCGGCGCGATCACGCCCACGGCAGGGCGCCTGATTGCCGGCCTCGAGCCGCCCGACGACGCCGCCGCGTACCAGGTCTCAGACGACCTCGCGATCCTCGGCACGCTCGACTTCTTCCCGCCGCTCGTTGACGACCCGGTGGCGTTCGGCGAGATCGCGGCCGCCAACGCGCTCTCCGACGTGTTCGCGATGGGTGGCCGCGTGCTGTTCGCGCTGTCGATCGCGGCGTTCCCCGAGGAGCTGCCGCGCGACGTGCTGGCGGCCATCTTCGGGGCCGCCGCGGGCAAGGTCCGCGAGGCGGGCGGGGTGCTCGCCGGCGGGCACACGATCAAGGACTCGGAGCCGAAGTACGGGCTGGCCGTGGTTGGCGCGGCCCATCCCGACCGGCTGTTCCGCAAGGGAGGCGCGCGCCCCGGTGACCTGCTGCTGCTCACCAAGCGCCTTGGCACGGGGCTGCTGGTGAGCGGCCGGCGCTCGGGCGTCGTCGGACAACCGGACCTCGAGGCGGCCATCGCGCAGATGCGGCAGCTCAACCGGGCGGCCGCCGAGGCCCTCGCCCGGCACGGGATCCG
>JAKAMV010000582.1 GCA_021812735.1 Chloroflexota bacterium
AGGTACCAGTCGAGCGCGACGAGCCAGCCGCCGGGGCGAACCGCCGCCCAGGCCGAGCGCAGCGTCCCGACCGGGTCGGGCAGCTGGTGGAGCGCGTACTGGAAGTACACGAGGTCCGCCTCCGCGACGTGGCCGATCGCCAGCATCGACCCCTGCTCGACGCCGATCACGTCCGCGAGGCCCGCCTCGGCGATGTTCGCCAGCGCGCGGGCGACCGAGTCGGGCTCGAACTCGACGCCCGTGAGCGCGAGACCGGGGAACCGACGCGCCATCGCGATCAGCCAGCGGCCGCCGCCGGAGTGCACGTCGATGACCCTCGCGCCGAAGCGCAGGTCCGCCACGAGCTGCGGCAGGGCGCCCAGGACCTCCTGGAAGAAGACCGCGACATCCTGGACGGTGAGCCGCTCGATCGCGATGCGGTACCGGTCGGGCCGCCCGAGCGCCGGCCTGCCCGTCCGGAAGACGTCCGGCAGGCGGTCGTAGTCGAGGCTGCCGACGGCCGCGAACTGGAACTGCCCGCCGAGGAACTCGGGCCGGTCCGCGTCCAGCAGAATCGTGCCGACGTCGCCCGGGACCCGGATCCGGCCGTCCGCCGTCTCCACGAGATCGAACGCGTCCGCTCCCCACGCCCATCGGCCCGCCAGCGCGGGCTCGACACCCGTCTTCGACGCGAGCTCGGCCGAGGTGAGGCCCGCCGTACCGGCGTCGCGGAGCGCGTCGAACAGGCCGAGCTCGAGGCCGGTGAACACGTACCACGTCCGGTAGAAGCCGCGGAGGCTGCCGAGGAGGTCTTCGAAGCGGTCGTCGAGGCGCATGGCCGCATTGTGGCATGCGACGATGGGGTCCCGGCATGCCGCCCGGTCGTGGCCGGGTGGCGGTTGCGGTCCGGCCCGACGCAACCGCACCGCCGCCGGGCGTGTTCTCGCTCGTGATGGACGACCAGACCCTCGCCCTTGCCCTGGCCCAGGACCTCGACGCCGCCTTCGAGCCCCTCGTGCGGACGCACGCCGACCGCTGCTACTCGATCGCGCTGCGCGTGCTGGGCAACCCGCACGACGCGGAGGAGGTGGCGCAGGACGCCCTCGTGCGCGCGTACCGGGCGCTGGCCGGCTACGAGCCCGGACGCATCCGCGACCTGCGGCTTCGGCCGTGGCTCGCGACGATCACGGTGAACCTATGTCGGAACCGGGCGCGTCGGGCCGTCGGCAGCACGACGCCGCTCGACGTTGCGACGGCCGGGGGGCGGGAGCCTGCCGCGCCGAGGCGCGACGGACCGGCGGCGCAGGCAGAGGCATCCGACGACCGCGAGCGCCTGGCGGCGCTCCTCGGGGCACTCCCCGAGCGGTACCGGGTGCCGGTCGTCCTGCGCCATGTCAGCGACCTCACCTACGCGGAGGTCGCCGAGGCCCTCGGTCGCCCGGAGGGAACGGTGAAGGCCCAGGTCCACCGCGGGCTCGCGATGTTGCGGGGGGCGGCGAGGGACGCCGGGCTCGAGGAGGTGACGCCATGACCGATCGCGCGCAGCTCACGGGGCTCGCCGTCACGTCCCCGGCCGCGCTCGCCGACGACGTCCTGGTCGAGGTTGGGCTGGCGGACCGTGTGGCCCCGCTCGCCACGGCGATCGGGACGCTCTGGGTGGCGTGGAACGGCCGCGGCGTGGTGGCCGTGGCCGAGGCCGCGGACGGCCCGGCGGCCGCGGCCGAGCACGCCGCACGCTACGGGCGACGAGCGGTCCTCGGCCGCACCCTGCCGCGCGGGCTGGCATCCGCCATCTCGCGGCGCCTGGCCGGCGACCGCCTGGCGCCCCTGGCGCTCGACCTCCGCGGGCGCACGCCGTTCGAGATCGCGGTCTGGGCGAAAGCGCTCGAGATCCCCTACGGCGAGATCCGGCCGTACGGCTGGATCGCCGCGGAGATCGGCCGGCCGAGGGCGGTCCGTGCCGTGGGGACGGCCCTGGGACGCAACCCGGTGCCGCTCCTGGTCCCGTGCCATCGCGTGGTCCGGACCGACGGGCGCATCGGCAACTACTCCCTGGGCGGCCCGCACAACAAGCGCGCGATCCTCGCGGCGGAGGGCCTCGACCCGGACGCGCTCGAGGACGACGCGCGGCGCGGCGTGCGCCTCGTGGGCAGCGACACGACGAAGATCTGCTGCTGGCCGACGTGCCGCCATGCCCGTCGGGTCGCGCCGCAGCACAGAGTGCCCTTCCGGAGCCTCCGCGAGGCCGCCACCCGCGGCTACCGCCCGTGCAAGGTGTGCCGCCCGGTCGCCTACGAGGCGTCATAGGCCCACCGCGCGAGGCGGTTTTGGCCTACGCTGCTAGCGCAAGGCGGGCGGCCGGCCCGATGCACTCCGCCGACCGAAGCAGGAGCCGCCCGTGACCTCGAGATCCGCCAGCCCGCTCCTCGTCTGGGCCGGCATCCTGACGCTCTACGTGGTCTGGGGCTCCACATATCTCGCCATCCGGGTGGCGGTCGGCAGCATCCCGCCGTTCCTCATGGCCGGGATCCGGTTCGTGGCGGCTGGCACGCTCCTGACGGCGGCCGTCTGGGCGTGGGGCCGAGGCACGGTGCGGCTCCCCAACCGCCGCGAGGCGATCGATTCGGCGGTCGTCGGGGCCATGCTGCTCATCGGCGGCATGGGCATGGTCTCCTGGGCCGAGACGACGGTGCCCTCGGGGATCGCTGCGCTTCTGGCGGGACTCATGCCCATGTGGCTCGGCGTGTTCGCGCGCGTCGTGTTCGGCGAGCGGATGGCGCGCGGGGCGGTGGCGGGCACGATCGTGGGGCTGGCCGGCGTGGCCCTGCTGGTGGGCCCGACGCTCGCGACCGGCGGCGCCGAGGCGCCCGGGCTGATCGCCCTGCTCCTCTCGCCGATGTCCTGGGCCGCGGGCTCGCTCTACGCGGCGCGGCGCGCGGTCCTGCCGAAGCCCGCGCTGATGGCGTCGGGCACCGAGATGCTGCTCGGCGGCCTGCTGCTGCTGGCGGTCGCCGCGGTGACTGGCGAGGTCGGGGGCTTCTCCCCGGCAGCCGTCACCCCAGACGCCTGGCTCGGCCTGCTCTACCTGACCACGGTCGGCAGCCTCGTCGGCTTCGTCACGTTCGCGTGGCTGGTGGGCGTGGCGCCCCTGGCGCGCGTGACAACCTACGCCTACGTCAACCCGATGGTGGCCGTGATCCTGGGCGCGATCATCCTGGGCGAGGCGCTGGACCTGCGGACGATCGCGGGGGCCGTGGTCGTCGTGGCGGGTGTGGTGCTGATCGTGTCGGCGACGCGCCAGCCCAGCCGGGAGCGCGAGTCGGTGCCCGCGCCGGAGCCGGTGCCCAGCGCGGGCTGATCGCCCCTTCGCGCCCGTCGGCGCGGGCAGCCCGCCATGCTGTCAGCGGAGCGGTCAGCCCCGCTCGAAGCCCTGGGCCGGCCACGGCTCGCAGCGCAGCGGGCGGTCGTGGCGGTACCCCAGCGCGTAGTCCGCCTGGATCAGCGTGTGCAGCTGGCTGGTGCCCTCGTAGATCACCGCGGCCTTGGAGTTGCGCAGGTAGCGCTCCACCGGGAACTCGTTCGAGTAGCCATTGGCGCCGTGGATCTGGATGGCGTCGAGCGCCGCCTGCACCGAGTGGTCGGTGGCGTGCCACTTGGCGAGCGAAGTCTCGCGCGTGTTGCGCAGCCCGCGGTTCTTGAGCGCTGCCGCCTGGTACACCAGCAGCCGGCCGATCTCGGTGCCCTTGGCCATGTTGGCGATCATCTGCTTCACGAGCTGGTGCTGGCCGATCTCCTGGCCGAACGTCTGGCGCTCGTGCGCGTACTTGAGCGACGCGTCGAGGCAGGCCTGCGCGAGGCCGACGGCGCCCGCGGCGACGGTGAACCGCCCCTGGTCGATGGCGCTCATCGCGATGAGGAAGCCCTCGCCCTCCTCGCCGATGCGGTTCTCCACCGGCACGCGCACGTTCTCGAAGTTGAGCAGGCCGGTGTTGCCGGCCCGGATGCCGAGCTTGCCGTGGAGCGTGCCGCTGGTCAGGCCGGGCATCCCCCGCTCCAGCACGAAGGCCGTGATGCCCTTGTGCTTCTTGGCGCGGTCCACGCTCGCGAAGACCAGGAAGTGGTCGGCGATGTCCGCGAGGCTGATCCAGATCTTGCCGCCGTTGATCACGTAGCTGTCGCCGTCCCGGCGCGCGGTGGTGGCCAGGTTGCCGGCATCCGTGCCCACACCGGGCTCCGTCAGGCTGAACGTCGCGATCTTCTCGCCTTTCGCCTGCGGCACCAGCCAGCGCTGGCGCTGCTCCTCGGTGCCCCACTGGAGCAACGTCAGGCTGTTGAGGCCGACGTGAACGCTCTGCACGACGCGGAACGCCGTGTCCGCCCGCTCCAGCTCCTCGCACAGGATCGCGAAGCTGACGTAGTCCATCCCCGACCCGCCGTACTGCTCCGGGATCGGCGCGCCGAGGAAGCCCAGCTCCCCCATCTTCGCGAAGACCTCGCGGTGGACCTCGCCGTTGGCGTCCCACTCGCGGATGTTCGGGAGGATCTCCGCCTCGACGAACGCACGGGCGGCGTCGCGGACGAGCTTGTTCTCGTCGGTCAGGGTGAAGTCGATCACGATCCTTGCGCCTCGGGTGTCTGGTTTTCAGGGCGAGCGCCCCGGGCCAGCGGGGCGGACGTCGGGCCATCCTACCGCCCGGATTCGCGCGCCCCGCCACTGTTGCGCAGGGGCGGTCGGCGACATACCCGCCAGAGTTCCCTCGACGCCCAGTTCCGATCTCGCGGAACCATCGGGCAGCCGGGCGGCGCGCCGCGGTGGTTCCGCGAGATCGCAACCATCGGGCGGCCGGGGCCAGGCGGAAGACCCCGCGCGGGAGGCGTGCGCGGCTGGGGCGGCAGCCCGCCCCGCTCGGGCCGGCGGTCGTCGCGCACCCGGGCAGGGTCGCTCGCGCCTGCCGCACCACCGCGGAGGTCGGCTCGCGCGCTGCCTATACTCGGCCCGTGGACACCTCCGACGCGCTCGACCTCGCCGCCCTGGCGGATGCCAACATCAGCCCCATCCTCGGCCGCTACATGGACAAGAGCTGGTCTCACGGGACCGGCCACCGCCTGTACGACACGGCCGGCAACAGCTATCTGGACTTCGCGAACGGCATCGCGGTGACCGCCCTCGGGCACGGCCACCCGCGCGTGGCGGCAGCCGTCCACGCGCAGGTGGACCGGCTCATGGGTCCCGTCCACGCGCTCGGCTTCAGCGAGCCGACGGTCAGGCTCGCGCAGATGCTCGCGGCCACGTTCCCGGAACCGCTCGACAGCGTGCTGTTCCTCAACTCCGGCTCCGAGGCCATCGACGGCGCCATCAAGCTGGCCCGCCGCGTCACCGGTCGCCCGGCCGTCATCTCGTTCCGCGGCGCCTTCCACGGCCGCACCATCGGCGCCACCAGCATCACCACGTCGTCGCTCAACTACCGGAAGGGCTACGAGCCGCTCCTGCCGGCCGTGTACACCACGGTCTATCCCGCGGTGTACCGCTACTACGCCGGCGACGAGGAGCGCGCCGTCGCGGACTCGCTCAAGCACTTCGACACCCTGCTGATGACCACGGTCTCGCCCGACGAGGTCGCGGCGGTCGTGATCGAGCCCGTCCAGGGCGAGGGCGGCTACTACCCCGCCCCGGCGGCATTCCTCCGGGGCCTGCGCGAGCGCTGCACCAGACACGGGATCATGCTCGTCGCGGACGAGGTCCAGTCGGGCTACGGCCGCACCGGCGACATGTGGGCCTTCCAGGAGAGCGGCATCGTCCCGGACGTGGTGTGCGTCGCCAAGGCCATCGCCAACGGCCTGCCGCTGTCGGCGATCGTGGCGTCCAAGGCCACCATGGAGGCATGGGGCAAGGGCGCCCACGGCACCACGTACGGCGGCAACCCCGTGGCCTGCGCGGCCGGCGTGGCGGTCCTCGAGACGATCCGCCAGGAGGGCCTCGTCGAGAATGCCCGGGCGCGCGGCGCGGAGCTGCTGGGCGGCCTGCGGGAGCTGATGGCGGACAACCCCGGCATCGGCGACGTCCGCGGGCGCGGCCTGATGATCGGCGTGGAGTTCGTGAGGGACCGCACGTCGCGCATGCCCGACGGGGCGATGGCCGAGGCGGTGACGGCTCGGGCCCGCGACGCGGGCCTGCTGCTCCTCTCGTGCGGGATGGCCCACCAGGTGATCCGGTGGATCCCGCCCCTCAACGTGACCGTGGCCGAGGTTGAGGAGAGCCTGGGGATCTTCGAGGGGGCCCTCCGGGGCTGACGCCCTGGGCACGGCCCCGAGCAGCACGACGGGCGGTCGGCGTCACCGCCAGACCGCCCGCGGCCACCCGCCGGGACGGGAGGGATCAGCGGTTTCGGGCGAGGAACTGCATCACGTCGTCCAGCCGGAAGCGGCGGTCGCCGCGCTTGCAGACTCGGTAGTACGGCAGCTCGCCGCGGTCGCCGAGGCGCTTCACCGTGTTGACGTGGAGGTGGAGCATCTCGGCCACCTCGCTCGCGGTGAGCATCGGCCCGAGGTCGTTGATCGCCATCGACGCCATGGTTGCGGTCCTTCCCATCAGAGCCGGGCGGCCCGTGGAGGGCACTTCGGTGCGGTCCGGCTCGCTGCTGATGGGAGTGTCGGGGTGCGGGGCGCTCCGGACAACCCGTACTCTCGGTGAGCCGGTGGTACCAAGCGGGGC
>JAKAMV010000583.1 GCA_021812735.1 Chloroflexota bacterium
GGCGCCATCACGTTCGTTCTCGGCGCGCTGATGTTCTACGTCGTGCTCTACCAGTCGCGGCTCGTGCCCCGGTGGCTGTCCACCTGGGGGCTCGTGGGGGCCGCGCTCGGCATCGTGCCGCCTGTCGGGGGCATGTTCGGGCTCTCGCTCGGCATCCTCGTGGCCCCGCTCGCCCTGCAGGAGATGGTCATGGCGGTCTGGCTGATCGCCAGGGGCTTCAATCAGACGGCCATCGCTGCCGCGTCTGTCGGTGGGGCGCCGAGGCGGCAGCCTGCCGCGTCGGGGTCAGCAGCCTAGAGGCGCACCACGGTGGAGAGGGTCAGCGTCGCCGGCGCTGGCCCTCTCGCCAACCGGCGGATCAATCTCCTGCGCTGGCATGTGTGCGCTGAGCGGTTCGCACGATCGCGTCGCGCGGGTTGCAGCTCGAGACTGACCACGGTCCACCGAGAGGGGACGGCCATGTTGCTGACCACCTTCGAGATCCTCCTCACCATCGTCACGCCGCTGCTCGCTCTGTATCTTCGAGGCCGGTGGCCGCTGCGAACCGCTGTAGCCTGTCTGTGCGGCATTGCCGTGGCGTGGTACCTGACGTACGCGCCAATCCATGAGCTGAGCCATGCCATCGGGACGATCCTGGTCGGCGGCAGGGTCGTGGAGATCAAGCTCATCCCCAGCTTCTGGGAGGGCACCTTCGCGGGTGCCTGGGTGACGACCGAGGGCCTCGACCAGTCCTGGCAGCAGCTGGTCATGGGTGGCGCTCCGTATCTGATCGATGTCGCCTGCGTCGTCGCGAGTCTGGTCGTCCTGCGGCGACGCCTCTCCAGGAACGCGCTGGTCGTCGGTCTGCTGCTCATGCTCCTGTGTCTGCGGCCCACGTTCGACCTGGTCTGCGAGACGGTCGGCTTCGCGGGCGGGTTCAAGGGCGACCTCTGGCATGCGCAGCTGATCGTCGGAAGCGCGGCGCTCTGGTCGTTCCTGCTCGTCGCACTCGCGCTGTGCCTGCTCGGTGTCGTGGTCGTCCTGAGACGCCACGGCGGCTTCCCGGAACCCCTCCCGGCCAATCCGCGGGGCGGGGGGCCGAGCGTCGCTGGTAGCCCGCGGGCATCGCGATCGTCGGCGCCATGGCCTCGCTCACGCGACCGGGCCACGAAGCGGCGGCGATCGCGGCCTGATGCCCGGCCCTCGATTCGGGTGACACGACGCCGCGTCCTCGCCCTCAGGTGCTCTCCTGGCATCGACGCGCTCACCGGGCGGCAGGCAGCCGCCGAGTTTCTCCTTCGATGTCAACCCTGGATCAGTCGGGACCAGAAACGTGCGGCTGCGCACGCCTGACGGGCGGAGGATGCATCGTTGGGCTACACAGGTCACCGGCTGCCAGTGGCCCGGAGTGGCGCGTCGCATCGGCCGATGTCCGGACGGCCCGCCAGATGGGCCGGGTGGCACCTTGCGGTCGCGCCCGTACCCGCCGATGGTCAGCCAATCGCGGGGGGCGGTGACGCGCGGCCGAGCCCACAGCCGCCAGAGACCGTTCTGAGCTACCGGCGCGACCGACCCGCGGGGGCAAGCGTCCCGGGAGGATCGCGATGCGCCGCATCGTGGTGCTGCTCGCGGCCGTCGTCCTGACGATCCCGCCTGTCGAGTCGAGCCTCGCCGCCGCCGAGCCACCACCATCCGCCTGCGTCGCGCCTGCGTCCGGGCTGACCGGCTGGTGGTCCGGGGATCGGACCGCGAGCGACGGCTGGGGCGACAACGACGCCCAACTCGTCGGGGGTGCGAAGTACGGGTCGGGCTACGTCGGTCCCGCGTTCGTCCTGAACGGCAGCAGCGCCTTCGTCGCCGTCCCCACCGCCCCCGCCCTGAACCCGACGTCGGGCGTCATGACGCTCAGCCTCTGGGTCCGGTTCAACGACACATCAGGTGAGCAGGTCCTCGCCGAGAAGTGGATCCAGGTCTTCGAGCAGGAGTCGACCGGCTGGACCCTCACCAAGCACGATGACAACTCCATCGGCTTCTACTCACCCATCGGCGGACTTCACTCGGTTCCAGTCCCGATTGCCCTCGGCCGCTGGTACAACGTCGCCGTCCGGCTCGATGGAACGACCGCCACGCTCTTCCTCGACGGGCTGGTCATTGATGAGCAGGGCATGGACGCCTCGAACGCGCTCGCGCTTGGGACGACTTCTTCGCTCAAGTTCGGCCATCGCGGGAACCCGGACGACACACCGGGGTCCGAGGACGAAAGCGGTTTCTACCTCAATGGCGCGATCGATGAGGTTCTCTACTGGAACGACACGGCGCTGGACAACGGGCAGATCGGTCTGCTCGTCGCCGCTGGGACCGCCGGGATGTGCGGGAAGGGCGGGCCGACCGCCCGCACCCTCCAGCTCGGGAACAACCGGCCGTTTGACCATCCCTCCCTCGTGCCGACCGCCGGCATGGCGGATACCGGGGTCGGGACCGCGATCGGGAGCTTCTCCTCTCCGTTCGATCCCGACATGCTCTATCCGGTGGGGTTCCGCTGGGTCCATCTCACCAACACCGACACGCTCAACTGGCAGAGTGTCGAGCAGACGCCCGGCGTGTACACGATCGACCCGAGCGCCGACGCGACGATCAGCGACTACGCGGCCAACAGGATGACAATCGTGCTGACCCTCGGCATCGGCGAGGCTGACAACCCCGTCTATGGCCAGCACCTCCAAAACGCCGAGGAGATCGCTCGGTACGCCGAGTACGTCCGCTTCATGGTCGGCCACTTCAAAGATCGGGTCCGCTACTTTGAGCTGTGGAACGAGCCCGACATTGCGGTCTCCTTAGGGAACTACGTCGCGATGGTCCGCGCCGTCGTCCCGATAATCCGCACCGAGGCCCCGGCCGCTAAGATCGTCATCGGCGCCGTTGCCGGGTCTGGGCAGCGGGATTATCCCGGGTACGGGCCGTACATCCGGTACGCCCTTCACACCGACTGGCTCTTCGGCCTTGTCGACTCCGGCGTCCTGCCGCTCGTCGACGCGATCTCCTGGCACCCGCTGTACGGGGACCGCGCGGACGATCCGTACTACCAGGACTACCCCGACCTCGTCCGCCAGATCGAGGTGGCGACGACGACGGCGGGCTTCGACGGCGAGTACCAGGCCGGGGAGATGCACTGGACGACGCCCCTCCAGCCCGGCTACGAATGGGAGCAGCCGGTCTCTGGCGCGGCCTCCACGAACTACCTCATGCGGACGACCGTGACGCACCGCGGGCTGGGGGTCGTGGCGATCCTCGCCCCCTGCGGCGGGGATGACATGAGGGCGATCCGGAACACAAACGTGCTGCTGGCCGGAGCGAAGCCGACGAGCACCCCGATCGCGGTCACAACAAGTGCGACGCACGTCCGCCAGTACAGCTTCGCGCTCCCGAACGGCGACCGCCTTGTCGCGCTCTGGAACGATTGGCTCCCAGTCGACGAGGACCCAGGCGTCGCCGCGACCGTGACGATCGACCTGAAGCACGTAGCCGTCACGGCGATCGATGCCGTGCACGGCACGTCCCAAGCGCTGATGACGTCTGCCTCGGGCGGCGGCATCGTGATCAAGGGCCTGCTCATCAAGGACTACCCGATCTTCCTGCAGATCAGTGCGAAGTGAGCTGACGACAGGTGTTCATCATGCGGCGACTGGCAAGCGTGTCGGGCGTGGTCGTCACGGTGATTGCTGCAGCGGGCTGCGGCGCGGGATCGGCACAAGCGCCGACCACGCTCGCGCCCATCGCCACGCTTGCGACAGGTACCGCGATCGCCGGAATCGTGAGGCTCGGGTCGACTGACGCCGAGATCCACGATGCGCGCGCGGTCGCTATCTACCCGCCCGACGCCGATGCCGCCGTCAAGCAGCTCCTCGGCACAGGAGTCCACCGTCTCGCGTATGCGGGTGGACTGCGAAGGGTGGCGGTGCTGCCGTTCGGTGATGGACCACAACCGCGACTGCTCGTTGTCATCTCCCCGGATCCGGCACAGCCGGGTGTCGCGCCCGATGACACGCTCGTGGAGATCATGCAGGTGGACCCGGGGACTCCGTTCGGGGATGGCGGGGGCGGGTACGTCGCGATCTACACGGCGAATGGTTGTCGCGTCGATACCAGCACGGACGCTGCAGCCGGGATGATCGCCTGCGTCGTGCGCGATACCGGGGCAATCACCTCGAGAGAATCCTCGGTCGACCTCCAAGCGTCGTGGCGGGTGGCGGCAGTCGTGGACCAGGTTGGGCCGTCCCTCCGGGTCTCCTGGAAGCTCGGCGGTGGATACGTTTCCACAGGGGAGGCACTTGTGTGGGGCGATCCGACGAGCAGCCCGGCGGGATCGGGAGACCTGAGGATCCCCGACGTGCGGGTCGGCGGAACCTTCCTGGAACCGGAACTCCTGCGCATTGTCATTCGAGGATGCTGCGGAGGGCCAACGTTCGAGGGAGACGAGGTCGAGCCGACGCTCCAGGGCGTTCGCTCCGACTCCCAGCGCATCGTGAGGGAATCGTCTCCGGAGAGCGCGGCTCCGTTCGCACAACCCTGGACGCCGCTCTTCGGGCGCTGCAGGGCAACGGTCGCGAGCGGTGGTCTCAGTGGGTCCGTCAGCTGTCCCGGCGGGTCCTCCGGTGTCCCCGAGGGGGTAGGGCGGCTTCGTGAGCTCACCGGGTCGACATCGCTCGAGGCGACCTGGACAGCCAGCCTGTAACGCGTCATGGCCCTCCCTTCGGCGCCCAGGGGACGCACGATTGCGCGTCGTGTCGCAGTTCGTGGTGAACGTGGATGCGCTGGTTGCCTGTACCTGCCGATGCCTGCCCAACTCCCGTCACGATCGAGCTGCGCACTGGTGAACAGCCGATGGTCATCGAGACGGCGTCCTGAGCGGTCGCCTCGCGCTGGCCGCCGAGCGCTCAGAGGATGCGATCGCCGCCCGGGTCGGCGGGATTCGGATCGACGCCGCGCTGCTCGTCCGCCTGGATCGGCTCGCCGAACGCGAGGGCGCGCCGATCGACGCGACCGGCCTGCGCCGTCGCCAGCTTGAGTGCGAGCTTCGCGAACGCGCCACGGCGGATGCCGCGCCGCGCATCGCGACCGAGGCGCACCTGGCCTTCCACGCGCAGCTGTCAGCCGGGCTGGACGCCATCGCGGAGACGGCCATCCATCGAGACCGCGCGAGGGCCCGGCTGCGCGACCTGCGGAAGACCTCGGCGCGGGCATCCGAATATGTCCCGCAGCGACCTCGTCGCGGCGCTATACAACCGCATCCTGAACGGGGAGATCGTGCGCTCCGGTCGACGCCAGCCGCCTGTGCGCACGGCCGCGACCTCGCCGTATCCGAGTGTGTGCTCATGGCGCGCCCGGCAGGATTCGAACCCGCGACCTAGTGGTCCGAAGCCACTCGCTCTATCCACTGAGCTACAGGCGCGCGCGCCGTATGGTACCGCGGCAGCCCGGCGGATCGTCGAGCGAGGGGCGGGCGTCGGCGCGATCCGGCTCGCGGATCAGCGATCGCTGGGACGGCGACCCACCACCCACCAGCCGATCGGGAAGACCGCGGCGGCCAGCGCGAACTTGATCGCGTCCCCGATGACGAACGGGTACAGCCCCTGCCGCAGCGCCTCGCCGGCCGGGATCCCGGTGGCTGCCGCCAGCCAGGGCACCCCGACCGCGTAGATCAGCGCGTTGCCCAGCAGCATCGCGGCCAGCGCGCCGGCGTACCGGCGGTCCCACCCGAGTTCCGCGAGCCGCCCCGCCACGGCCGCCGCCAGCACGAACCCGAGCAGGTACCCCCCGGTCGGACCCAGCGCCAGGTGCCCGCCCTGCGAGGCGACGATGTGCCCGAGCCCCGAGGCGCCTCCCGCGTAGATCGGCAGGAGGAAGCCCAGGACCAGGTACAGGCCGACCGACACGATGCCTCGGCGGAAGCCCAGCGCGGTGGCGGTCGCGAGGACGCCGAATGTCTGGCCCGTGACGGGCACCGGCGTCCCCGGCACGCGGATCGCGACCTGGGCCGACAGCGCCATCAGCGCCACCCCCAGCAGCACCAGCGCGATGTTGTGCTGCCGGACCGAGGTCCGCTCGCCGATCCGGATCGGCAGGAAGAAATCGCCCAGGGTGATGCCCCGCTCGTATGGGGGCACGCGAAGCATGCGGGGTTGGGCGAACATGGCGGAAGCCTACCAGACGAACCGCAGCGCGGACGGGACCACGTCGAACCGGAACGGATCGCGCCCCAGCAGCTCGCCGTCGGCCTGCAGGTAGAGCGGCCCGCCGTCGTCGAGCGCCCGGATCGTCAGGGAGCGCGTGCGCCGGATCGAGACCGCCGGGCTGCGCAGGTGATCGCCGGACCGGATCCGCCAGGAGAAGGTCAGCGTCTCGAGCCGGCTGACCGCCCCGATGGTGACCACGTCGAACAACCCGTCGGACGGATCGGCCCCCGGCGCCACCCGCATCCCGCCGCCCTCGTACGGGCCCAGCGCGACCTCCACCGATTCCACCCGAAGCTCGTCGCGCGTCCCGTCGTCCCAGCCGAACTCGACGAGCCGGTCGCGCCAGTCGAGGATCGTGACCAGCCCCGCCACGGTGTAGAGGTACGCCCCCAGGCGGCCGGGGAAGCGCGAGACGCGCTGCGCGATGAAGGTGCTGAACCCGGTCCCCGCCGCGTTGACGAACCAGCGCCTCGCCGGTT
>JAKAMV010000584.1 GCA_021812735.1 Chloroflexota bacterium
GCCGAGGTCTTCACGGCCAGACGGCGGCGAAGGGCTGGTCCTCAGCAGCTGACCGTTCCGGTGAGCTCGAACCGCTGCTTGCCGGCAAGCATGTCGTCGTAGGCCACTCCCGTGCCGGACCCCGAGGCTCCCGCGAAGCGTCCGGCGCCGCCGGCGACCGCCGGCAGGCCGTCCGGGCGCGCCGGGGAGGCACAGGATCATGTAGGTGTCCCGCGGTGCGCCGTCGGCCGCCCGGAACCGCAGGGTGTAGTCGTTGACGGCGGGGCCGGTGTAGAACGAGCACGTGCCGTCGTGCACGAACCATGGGACGCCAACGCCGATGTCGGGATTGGACTCGCCGCGCAGGTCGGCGTCGGTCGCCTCGCTGTGGATCGCCATCACTCCGAGCATCGACTCGTCTTGGGCCGCAGCCGGAGCGTACGTGATCCGGAGAGTTGCCATGAACGGGATCACCTTCGGTCCTGCGCACGAGCACGCCTTGCCGCCGAAGGTGACTCGGGCAGTCACGATGAGGGGCGAGGCGCTGGGCACCGGCGATGCCGTGTGGGCCGGCGTTGCGATGGCGCTTGCGCCGGGTGCCGAGGCGGACGCCGCCGGCGAGCTCACCGTTGGCGACACTGACGGCGCCGGCCCGGTGCCAGTGGCGCACGCCGCGACCAGCAGGGTCGCGGCCAGGATCGCTGACGGGTATCGCATCGGGGCGCCGTTCGACGTCGGTCGCCACATCCACGACAAGGCCCGGCTCGACCGTGACCCCGACGGATTCGGCGGGCCGCGCGATCGCACGCTCGAGCTCGGGGCGCGTCATCGGCGTCACGAGTTCCGTGCCGGCCCGCACGAGCTCGCCGAGCTCGGACAGCGAGAGCGGGAGGTGCAGGAAGTCGGCCCGCAGGGTGGCGACGACGACCAGGCGGCCGGCGGGGGCTCCGAGCGCGCCGACGAGCGCGGCGATGAATCGGTGTCGGGTGCCCTCGTCGATGCGGACGAAGAGCTCCTCGAGCTGGTCGATCACCAGCAGCATGCGCGCGCCAACGCCAGCGCCGTCGCCGGTCACCGCATCGAGCATCGAGGTCAGGTCCCCCGGGCGTCGGCCTCGGCCACGACGGGGGAGCCGACCGCGTGGCCCGCGGCCGCAAGCGCCCCGGCGAGCTCGGCGAACGGTGTCGAGCCCGGCACCATGACCGCGACCTGCCAGGGCTGGCCGTCTGCCGCCCAGGCGCGCACAGCCGGCACGAGCCCGGCGACCACAGTCGACTTGCCGCTGCCGCTCGGCCCGACCACCGCCAGCAGCCGACCCTCCCGCACGACCTGCCGGAGGCGCTCGACGAGCGGTTCAACGAGAGCCTCGCGCCCGAAGAAGTCAGCCGCGTCACCCTCGCCGAACGCGCGCAGGCCCTTGTACGGATTGCGGGCGCGGCGCGACCGTTGCTGCGCCGCAGCGGAGTCGAGAGCCGGGTCCTGACGCAGGATCAGCGCCTCGAGCCGTGCAAGCTCCGGCGACGGGTCGATCCCCAGCTCTTCGGACACCAGGCGCCGCCCCTCGCCCGCCACCCGGAGCGCCTCGCCCGGGCGGCCGGACCGGTAGAGGGCGAGCATGAGCTGGCCTCGCAGCCGGTCCCGCAACGGGTTCGGCGCGAGCAGCGCCTAGAGTTCTGGGATTGCCGCAGCGTGGCCACCCAGGGCGAGGTCTGCCTCAAGCCGGTCCTCCATTGCCATGAGGCGGAGCTCCTCGAGCCGCCGGATCTCGGGCAGCGCGAAGTCGGCATCTGCGACGTCGGCCAGCGGCTCGCCGCGCCACAGCGCCAGCGCCTCGGCCAGACGGCCGCGGGCGGCGGCGTCCGCTGCCAGCAGGCGATGGCCGTCCTGGGCGAGTCGCTCGAAGCGAGCCGCATCGACCGCGTCCGGCTCCACGCGCAGAACGTGGCCGCCGGGCTCCGTCGCCAGGCCCCCGGCCGCGACGCCCGCCTGCCGCCCGTCGGGCGCGAGGGCATCGCGCAGCTTGGACACGTGGAATGCCAGGGCACGCGTGCCGCTCTCCGGCAGCCGGTCGCCCCACAGCGCATCGGCGATGCGCTGTGGGTGAGGGGACGCGATTCGCGTTGACCAGCAGCAGGATCAGCAGGGTGCGCTGATGCCCGGGCGGGATGACAATCTCGCGCCCGTCGGACGACACCGCCAGTGGCCCAAGAAGCCGGTACTCCACCCTCGCCTCTCGCGGCGCCCACGATAGGGCGGGGCGCGCGGCGGCTGCCATGGCCGTTCGGCTCTCGGATGGGCGGGCGGGGTCGCTCGCCGCCGGGTGTCGCCGCCGGCGACGCGGGCAAGCGCCTCTAGACGGCCGGGGTCCCCGCCTTCGGCGTCCCGATCTTGCGCTCCTTGCCGGTCAGGAGCCGCTGGATGTTGTCAGCGTGGAACGCGTAGATCAGCGCCACGCCCCCAACGGCGTACGCGTACATCCAGGGGTTGAGCGGCGCGACGGCCGTCCAGATCGCCAGCAGCACACCGCCCGCGAGGGTGGCGGTCAGGGAGCCGAGCGACGAGTACCGGCTGATCAGGATCACCGCCGCGAACAGCGGGATGATCACGAGCGCGATCCACGGCTGGAGCATCAGCAGCGCCCCCCAGGAGGGAGCCACGCCGCGCCCGCCGTGCAAGCCCATGAAGATCGAGCGGCTGTGGCCGACGACCGCGGCCATCGCGGCGAAGACCGCGACGGGGACGCCGCCGCCCACCACGAAGGCCAGCAGCACCGCGACGGAGCCCTTGGACGCGTCCAGCAGGCCGCTCAGCAGCGCCCAGCGCGGCCCGAGCGCACGCATCATGTTCGAGCCGCCCGTCCTGCCGCTGCCGACGGTTCGGGGGTCTGGGCCGCCCGCGATGCGGGAGATGATCACGCCCCACGGGATGCCGCCGATGGCGAAGGCGACTGCGATGACGGCGAGGTCGAGCACTACGGTCGGGACGTCCACGGCGCCGGAGTATACGCTCAACGGGCCGGGATCACGACCCCCCGTCCGGGCCGTCGCACGCTGCGAGCAGGGCGCCTGGCCGGCCTCGCCACGGGTCTCCAGCGGTGGGGTCGGCGGCCGCGGCGTCGACCAGCGACGCCAACGTGGCGTTGACCGGTGTGGCGACGCCGAGGCGCGCGCCGGCCTCGGCCACGGCGCCGTTCAGCCACGGTGCCTCGGTGGGTCCGCTGCCGCCGCCGCGGAGGCGGATCCGCAGCGACGGGTCCTTGCCGCCCCGGGCGCGGCCCAGGGCGAGCGCGAGAGCCGGGCGTGCGATGACCGCCGGGAGCCGCAGCCCGAGCAACAGGGCGCGAACCTGCCCGCCGGGCAGCGACACGACGCGCAGGCCCTGCGCGCGCATGACTGCGAGCGCCTCCTCGAGCTGGCGTCGCTCGAGCTCGAACCCGGCAGGGTCGGCCCACACGGCGCCCACGTCCAGGTCGAGCAGGCCGCTCGTCGCGTTGCCCACGAGATTGGCGAGGAGCTTCGACCATTTCATCGCGCTGGCGTCGGGGCAGGCGACATTGGGCAGGCCGCCGTCGGCGAACGCATCGGCGAGCTCGTGGCGGAGCACGGCCGTGTTGCCGCGCACGGGCGCGAGGCCGAGCCCGCCCTTCCGCCGTCGGGCGACGCCGTCCGGCGTGGGCTCGACCGCGGTGGTCAGCGAGGCGGCGATCAGCGGCGAGGTGCGCGACCCGGTGGCCATCGCCTCCGCGCCGATGCCGTTCTGCGCGGTTATCAGCGGCACGTCCGGCCAGCGCGCGGCGGTCTCGAGCGCCGCCGCGAAGTCGAACATCTTGACCGCGAGGATCACGAGGTCGGGCGCGGCGGGCGCGTGCTCCGGCGTGTCGGCCCGGCGGACCTCGGTGACCGACCGCCGCCGCTTCGGCCCCGTGATCACGAACGGGACGTGCGCCCCTTCGCCCCCGCCCCGTCGGCCCAGCAGCGTCACGTCCCAACCGGCCTGGGCAAGGGTCGCCCCGAGGAACGAGCCCACCGCGCCCGCGCCCACCACCACGGCCACGCGGGGCGGCACGGGCTCCCGGGCGGGGCGGGGGAGCGCAGGCGTCGATCCGCCGGCCGTCGGGGCCTCGGTCATCCCTCGACCCAGTCGAAGGTGCGGGTCACGGCCCTTCTCCAGCGGGCGTAGTCGCGGTCGCGGGTCCCTGGGTCCATGGCGGGCTGCCACGTCCGGTCCGCGGCCCAGTTGGCGCGCAACTCGTCGAGCCCGGACCAGTAGCCGACCGCCAGCCCCGCCGCGCACGCCGCGCCCAGCGCCGTCGTCTCGGCCACCATCGGGCGCACGACGGGGACGTCGAGCACGTCGGCCTGGAACTGCATCAGCAGCTCGTTCGCGACCATGCCGCCGTCGACCTTGAGCTCCGTCAGGGCGACACCGCTGTCGGCCACCATGGCGTCGAACACCTCGCGCGACTGCCAGGCGGTGGACTCGAGGGCGGCTCGCGCGATATGCCCGCGGTTGACGTAGCGGGTCAGGCCGGCGATGACACCGCGGGCATCGGAGCGCCAGTAGGGCGCGAACAGCCCCGAGAACGCCGGGACGAAGGCGATGCCGCCGGCGTCGTCGACGGTTCGCGCCAGCGCCTCGACCTCGTTCGCGTCGGAGATGAGCCCGAGGTTGTCGCGGAGCCACTGGATCAGCGCGCCGGCGATCGCCACGGATCCTTCGAGCGCGTACACGGGGGCGGCCTCGCCCAGTCGATACCCCACCGTCGTGAGCAGGCCGTGCCACGAGTGCACGATCCGCTCGCCGGTATTGAGCAGCATGAAGCAGCCGGTGCCATAGGTGTTCTTCGCATCGCCGGGGTCGAAGCAGGCCTGTCCGAACAGCGCCGCGTGCTGGTCGCCGAGGTCACCGGCGATGGGGACGCCGGCGAGGTCACCGACACACGTCCCGTAGACCTCCGACGAGGAGCGGATCTCGGGCAGGATCGCCCGAGGGACGCCGATGGCCGCCAGGAGCTCGTCGTCCCAGGCGAGCGCCGCCAAGTCCATCAGCATGGTCCGGCTCGCGTTGGTGACGTCGGTGACGTGGACGCCGCCGTTCGGGCCGCCGGTCAGGTTCCAGATGCACCAGGTGTCGATCGTGCCGACTAGCAGCCGGCCGTCCTCGAGCGCGATCCGAACGCCGGGGACGTTGTCGAGCATCCAGCGGATCTTCGGACCGGCGAAGTACGTCGCGAGTGGGAGGCCGGTCCGTGACCGGAAGCGGTCCATCCCGTCGTCGCGGGCGAGATCCGCAACCAGCCGGTCTGTGCGCGTGTCCTGCCAGACAATCGCGTTGCCGATGGGCTCGCCGGTGGTTCGATCCCAGGCCACCGCGGTCTCGCGCTGGTTGGTGATCCCGATGGCCGCGAGGTCGGCGGGGGAGAGGCCCGCCATGGCCAGGGCGCCGCGGATGACCTCGCCGACGCGGTCGCGGATCTCCGCCGCGTCGTGCTCCACCCAGCCGGCCCGCGGGTAGATCTGGCGGTGCTCGACCTGGTGCCGGGCCACGGGGTGCCCGGCGTGGTCGAAGATCATGAACCGGGTGCTCGTGGTGCCCTGGTCGATGGCACCGACGAACTTGGTCATCGGGTGGGTCTCCGTGCGCGCGTGGATCGGCGCGTCGAGTATGGCGCGTGTGGCGGCTCGCGGACGTGCAGCAGCTCAAACCGACCGGGCCAGGGCAGTGAGGTGCGCAAGGGGCTGCCCCAGGGGCGAATTACGACGGTGTCCGCGTCGAGAGCCCCTTCAATCGCTAGGAGCACGGGGCACGTCTGCTAGGATCGCCGGGCGTCCAGCACCTTCCGAGTCCTTCTCGCGTGTCCCTGCCACGGCCGCACGACCCACCGGAGCATGAGCCCCGTGACCCCCGACGCCACCGACCCCAACGCCGTCGCGCCCGCCGTCGCCAACCTCGAGACGATCGTCTCGCTGAGCAAGCGGCGCGGGTTCATCTTCCCCTCGTCCGAGATCTACGGCGGCATCAACGCCGTGTGGGACTACGGGCCGCTGGGCGTGGAGCTCAAGAACAACGTCAAGCGCGCCTGGTGGCGGGCGATGGTCCAGGACCGCAACGACATCGTGGGTCTCGACGCCGGGATCCTGATGCACCCGCAGGTGTGGGTGACGTCGGGCCACGTCGGGAGCTTCTCGGACCCCTTGGTCGAGTGCGGCGAGTGCCACCGCCGGTACCGCCTCGACGAGCTGCCCGGGACCGAGGAGCTGACGCAGTCCGACCTGCGCGACGAGACGATCACCCAGCGCCTGGGTCTCAAGTGCCCGTTCGACGCGACCGTGCTCTCGGCCCCGCGGCGGTTCAATTTGATGTTCACCAGCCACATGGGCCCCGTGGAGGATGACGGCAACATCGTCTACTTCCGCCCCGAGACCGCCCAGGGCTCGTACGTCAACTTCAAGAACGTCCAGCAGAGCTCGCGCAAGAAGATCCCGTTCGGCATCGCGCAGATCGGCAAGAGCTTCCGCAACGAGATCAGTCCCGGCAACTTCGTGTTCCGGATGCGCGAGTTCGAGCAGATGGAGATGCAGTACTTCGTCCGCCCCGAGGACGGCGCGGCTGAGGCGTTCGAGATGTGGCTGCCGAAGCGGCGCGCCTGGTACGAGGCCTACGGCGTGACGCCGGCCCGCCTGCGCTTCCGCGAGCACGCGCC
>JAKAMV010000585.1 GCA_021812735.1 Chloroflexota bacterium
TGGAGAACGGCGGGATGAACACGCCGACGTTGTCGCCCATCTTCTGCTGGAACTCGGCGATCTCCCAGGTGCCCTCCATGGTCATCGCCGCCTTGCCCGCCTCGAACTGGGCGATCGAGTCGCTGTTCGAGAGGACGTCCTGGTTCGTGTAGCCCTGCTTGTAGAGCGAGACCCACTTCTCGAACTGAGCGGCAACGGCGGGGTCAGTCCAGGGCAGCTGGCCGTCGTAGAGCTTCTTCCAATCCTGGGGCGACCACTTCATCATCAGGTAGCTGACGTCATACCACGGGTAGAAGCCGCCACCCAGCGCCTGGCCACCCGTGCCGTAGACGAACGGAAGGATGCCCGCGGCCTTGAGCTTCTGGCACGCGGCAAAGAGCTCGTCCCAGGTCTTGGGGAAGTTGTTCGGGTCGAGGCCGGCCTTTTGGAAGAGCGCCTTGTTGTAGAACCCGTTGTAGAACTGCACCTCGAGGGGCACGACCAGCACGCCCTTGTCGGGGTTGAAGTCGATCGAGCTGTACTCGATCCCCTTGAGCTTCAGGAGGTCCGCCATCGGGACCAGGTTGTTGAGCGGCTGCAGGTAGCTCTTGTACTTGAGCGCGAACAGCCCGGTCCACATGGTCGCCAAATCGGGGCCCGTCTTGGAAATGGCTGCGGCCTGCAACAGGTCGAAGTAGTTGTCGGCGGGCTGGCTGACGATGTTGATCTTGATCTCGGGATGGAGCGCCTCGAACGCCTTGACGAGGTTGGCGGTCGCGGTCGCGTTCGCCTCCGTCCCGTAGTTGTGCCACAGGGTGAGCGTGGCGGGCGCCAGCGCTCCACCCGACCCACCCGCGGGCGCAGTCGCGCCGGCGGGGGTGGAAGTGCAGGCGGCGAGCATTGCGACAAGCACCGCCGCCACCACGAACGTCGGTTTGCGGTCCAGCACCGATGACTCCTTTGCGGCGTAGAGGTACGACTCGTCGAGGCGGAGCGGCGGCACGAGGCCGCGCCGGCGGGACCACGGGACGCGGTACTGAGCGGTGTCGCCGTCGGACGCGGGCGCCGATGCCTCGGCCCTGTCCCTGCCCGCCCGCGCGGACAGGAGCGGCCAGCAGAGCAGTTCAGTCCGACCTCATAGGCATCCTCGCGTCCTGCGACCGGTGCGCGCACGGCCCGCCGCCGCGCACCCGGCCCACCACGCCGCGTCGGCGTGGTGCCCCAATCTCCCCCGACGGCACGCCGGGCCACCGCCGTCACTCCTCTGGCACCCGGCCGTGGTCCCCCACGAACAGCTGCCCGCCGAGGAGCGTCTGCGTGCATCCTGAACGTGCACATCTGTGACACTAGCGCAACGAACTCCGCACGTCAATCCAAACATAAGTGATCACAATGGCCCCGTGCCCGCCCTCACTGGCAGCCCGTCCGGCACTGCTGGGGGCCTTCTGGTTTGACAAACGCAACACTATTGGTACGATGTCGAGCAGCAATCCGAACATGATTCAGCACGTCGCACGCCCTGAAGCGCGCGACCGAGGCGGGACGGAGGCAGCAGTGTGAGTAGCGGCGCAGAGATCCGCTTGGCCCGGCTGTTCGACGGAGGCAGCAACAGCGTGGTCGTCGCGATCGACCACGGCCTCTACAACGGGCCGCGGCCCGGCTTCAACGACTTGCCACGGGCCGTCGGGAGCCTCGGTGCGGCGGACGCCATCCTCGTCAGTCCCGGTATGGCACCTCACGTGCGCGACGTGTTCGCGCGCCGCGGCGCCCCGGCCATGATGGTGCGGCTGAACTGGGGTACGCAGTACGCGACCCAGTGGAACTACCACGAAAGCCGCAGCGTGCCGGTGCTCTCGGCTGCCGAGGCGGTCGCGCTCGGCGCCGACATCGTGTTGGTCGGGATGTCGATCATGACCGGCTCCGAGGCCGTCGACGCCGAGAACGTCGAGGTCGTCGCGCGGGCCGTCAGCCAGAAACGCGTCGCGGGCGTGCCGATCGTCGGGGAGGTCTACCCGGCAGGCCACGAGGACCTCCCGCCCGACGAGCGCCACGAACAGATCGCGATCGGTTGTCGCATCGTCGCCGAACTGGGCGTCGATCTCGTCAAGACGTTCTACACCGGCGAGCGGTTCGCCGAGATCGTGGCCGCCACGCCCGTGCCGGTCTTGGCGCTCGGCTCGCGGAAGCTGCCGCGCGAGCGCGACGCGCTGGAGCTCGCGGCAGCGGCCACGCGCGCCGGAGCTCGCGGCGTCGTCTTCGGCCGGAACGTGCTCCAGGCCCGCGACCCCGGGCGCTTCCTGCTGGCGCTGCGGGCGGTCGTGAAGGACGGGATCGCGCCCGCCGAAGCCGCCGTACGCAACGGCATTCCGGAGGCGATCCCGGCCTGATGGGCGTGCTGCTCGGGATCGACGCCGGGACCACCTCGCTCAAGGCGGGTCTGTTCGACGAGGCTGGTCGACAGCTGGCCACCGCGGGCGAAGAGTACGCGCTGCAGACGCCCGAACCGGTGCGGGCCGAAGTCGATCCGGAGGTCTACTGGAACGCCCTCGTGGCCGCAGTGCGGCGGGTGGTCGCGGACGCGGGCGTGCCGGCAGCGCAGGTTGCGGCGTTGGCGATCTCCAGCCAGGGCGAAACCGTGATCCCGGTCTCGAGGACCGGCGCGCCGCTCGCCCCGGCCATCGTCTGGCTCGACAATCGCGCGTCGGACGAGGCGCACGAACTGGCGGCACGCTTCGACCGCGCGACGGTGTATGCGACGACCGGGGTACCAGCCATCGTCCCGACCTGGACGGCGTGCAAGCTGCTCTGGTGGAAGCGACACGATCCGGCCCTCTACCGGGGCGCGGCACGGTTCCTGCTCGTCGAGGATTTCCTCCTCCACCGCCTCACCGGCCGTTTCGTGACGGAAGGCGGCGTGCAGTGCACCTCGCTCCTGTACGACATCGTGCACCAGACGTGGTGGCAGCCGATGCTCGACCTGCTGGAGCTGACCCCAGCCCGGCTGGGAGAGCTAGCGGCCCCTGGGGCGACGGTCGGTACGCTGCGACGTGAGGCGGCCGAGGCGCTCGGGCTCCCGAGCAGCGTGCGCGTCGTGGCGGGCGGGATGGACCAGGGGGCCGGGGCCGTGGGCGTCGGCAACGTGGCACCCGGCATCGTCTCGGAGAGCACCGGCGGGGCACTGACGCTGCAGGCGTCGATCGACCGGCACGGCGCGGACCCCACCGGCGCGACCCCTGTCTACGTCCACTCGGCGCCCGGCCGGTACCTGTACTGCCCGGTCTGCCCGACCGGTGGCATGGCGCTGACCTGGTTCCGCGACCGCTTCGGGGAGCCGGAGGTTGCCCGCGCCGCCGCGGAGGGCCGCAGCGCGTACGACCTGCTGACGGAGCTGGCGCTGAACGCACCCCCGGGATCGGACGGCCTCACGATGCTGCCGCACCTGTCGGGCGCGTTCAGCCCGGAGTACGAACCGCGGGCCCGCGGCGTCTTCTTCGGGTTCACCCTCGGGCACGGACGCGAGCATTTCGTGCGGGCCATCCTCGAGGCGGTCGCCTTCATGCTGCGGCGGAACCTCGAGCTGCTCCACGACGCCGGGGCCGTAGCCCACGAGGTCCGCTCCCACGGCGGAGGAGCGCGCAGCGCCGTCTGGAACCAGATCAAGGCCGACGTGTGCGGGCTGCCGGTGGTCACCCTCGACGGGAGCGAAGCGGCGATCCGGGGCGACGCGATGCTGGCCGGCGTGGCGTCGGGCGCCTTTGCCGATCTCGACGAAGCCTGCCGGCTCGCAGTCCGCCCGCGCGCCCTCTTCGAGCCGGACGCCGCCACGCACGCCGCGTACGAGACAGCGTACCGGCGCTACATCGATCTCTTCGAGACCGTCCGGCCGCTCTTCCGGTGGCCCGGAGAAGCGGCGGCGGACGGCGTCTGACACATGGTACGGAACCGGCCATCGGCCGAACTGCGGGGAGGGTCTCACGTGGCGACGAAGGCGAAGATCGGTGTCCTCGTGATGGCGCTGCTGGAGGACGCCTACAACAAGACCGCGCACATGCGCCCGGCGGCGACCGAGGCCGCCGCGCGGATCGCGCGGGCGCTCGGCGAGTATGGGGAGGTCGTCCATGCCGGCCTCGTCGAGGAGGAGCACCAAGCCGCCGCCGCGGCCCGACTCTTCAACGCCGAGGATGTCGACATCATCGTCGCGGTGGAGCTCGCGTACACGAAGGGCGTCGTGCCGGCGCGGTGCTTCCTCGACACGACCGCGCCGGTCCTGGTCTGGAACACGCAGCAGATCGCGCGGCTCGGCGAATCGGACGGCTTCGATGTCGTCATGCTGAACTCCGGCATGGCGGGCATGCCCGAACTGACCGCGGTCCTGATCCGCACCGGCCGCGACTTCGCGCTCGTCACGTCTCGCTTCGAAGACCCGGACGGACGGCGGAAGATCCGGCAAGTGATCCAGGCGGCGGCGGTCCGTCGGCGGCTGCGGACCGCGAAGGTCGGCCTGGTGGGACATCCGTTCGAGGGTATGACCGACCTCATGTTCGACCAGCTCTCGATGCGTCAGTCGGTCGGCCCGGTGGTGTGGCCGGTCGAGCCGGAGGCGATCGCCGTCCGTTACGGCGAGATCCCGCAGCACGAGGTGGAGGCGCTCGTCGCCGCGGAGCGCGCCCGCTACCGGGTAGAGATGGACCAGAGCCTCTTCGAGCGCTCGGCGCGCCTGGCTCTGGCGCTGGAGTCGGTGGCGCGCGAACAGCGGCTGGACGCCTTCACCGCCTTCGACCAGGTCTGGCTGAGCGACCCGCGGGTCGGGGTCATCCCTTCCTACGGTACGGGCCGCCTCTGTGAGGTCGGCATCCCGGCGGCACCAGAGGGCGATGTCGCAACCGCCGTCGCACAGCTCGCCCTGCAAGAGCTGGCGGGTCAGGCCACCACGCTCGAGAACTACGTCATCGACTTCGAGAACAACGCGGTGATGTTCTCGCACGACGGCCACGGCAACCCCGCCTTGGCGACGCCCGGCGGCGTGGCCGTGAAGCACTCGATCTACTACCAGGGCGTGCATGGCTTCGGGGCGGGCTTCGAGTTCGCCTACGAGCCGGGACCCATCACGAACCTGGCGCTCGTGACCGTCGGCGCCGGCAGGTGGCGGTTCGTGATCTCGGAAGGCGAGCTGCTGCCGTTCCCGCCGCGGCCCATCTCGGCCCCGCAGACGCTCTTCCGACACGACGCCCTGCCAGTGGACCAGTGGTGCAACGCCTGGCTCCGCGCCGGCGCGACCCACCACATGGGCGCGGCGCGGGGTCGCTGGACGCCACAACTCCTCGAACTCGCGCGCATGCTCGACATCGAGGCCGTGGTCGTCTGATGCAGGGCCGACGGTGTACCGCGGGCTTCGCATAACGCCGCCGTTCTTCGAGATCGGCCCCAAGGCGTACCTGTACGGCCGGGACCTGCTCGAGCTTGCCCGCAGAGCTGACGTCCTGAGTCGGATCTACGACGTGCAGATCATCATCACGCCACAGTGCGTGGACATCCCGCTCGTCGCCGGGCACGTCGAACGTCTGCTGGTCTTCGCACAGCACATGGACCCTCTGGAGCCCGGCCGGGGCGTCGGGTCGATCTTGCCCGAAGCGGTGCACGCGGCCGGGGCGGTGGGTGTGCTCCTCAACCACGTCGAGCGACGCATCGACCGAGCGACCTTGGCCCACACCATGCGGCGGGCCGACGAGGTCGGCCTCGCCACGATGGTCTGTGCCGACGACGCACAAGATGCGGTTTCGGTTGCGCAGCTGGCGCCGAACGTGATCATCGTCGAGGCTCCCGTGCTGATCGCTGGCGGACGACGCAACAGCAGCGAGCGCCAGGCCATCGCGGAGACGAACGAGGCGATCTGGCGTGTGAACCCGGACATCCGAGTGCTGCACGGTGCGGGCATCACGGGGGCCCAAGACGTGTACGACGTCATCGCGGCCGGAGCAGAGGGAACAGGCTCGAGCAGCGCAATCTTCACGGCCAGCGACCCACAGGCCAGGCTCGAGGAGATGATCCAAGCTGTGCGCGAAGCCTGGAACGCGACGCACTAAGTAGGGGTAGGCAACATGGCAGTCAGCCACGCTTCGTTCACGGTCCAGTCAGACCGACGTCCCACCTTCCACGACGTGACGCCGCAGGTCGAGGAAGCGCTGGCGCGATCCGGCATCAAGAACGGCATCCTCGTGGTCTACTCACAGCACACCACGTGCAGCGTGCTCATCCAGGAAGCTTCAGACGACGTCGACTACTGGGGCACCGAGCTGTTGATGCAGGACCTGGTGACCGTGCTCGAGGGCCTCGTTCCCACCTGCCGGACCGAGGGACAGTATCACCACCCGGGGCCGAAACACATCGCGGCCGCTGCGGGCCGGAACGAGCATCCCTCGTGGTCGTTGAACACCGACGCCCATCTTCGGTCGGTGATCCTTGGCCGTTCGCAGTCTGTGCCCGTCGTGGACGGCGCGATGATGCTCGGCGATTTCGGCCGCATCTACTTTGCGGACTTCGATCAGGTCCGCGCCCGCGAGCGAACCGTCCGGGTCCAGATCGTCGGAGAGTGACCGCCGGTTCCGGGTGCCGAGCCGGCCCGCCCCTCGCCGATGACGCGCCCCCAGATCGCCGCGCGCTCGCGCAGCGCTCGCATGGCGTCCCCGCGGAGCCCGGG
>JAKAMV010000586.1 GCA_021812735.1 Chloroflexota bacterium
CGCCGCCACGGTGATCCCGACGTAGCCACCGATGGCGGCCGCCCAGGCTCGCCGCGTGGAGAGGAGCGGCGCGCGACCGGCCAGCAGCCGGTACGTCGCGTACCCGACGAACGGCAGAAGGATCCCCATGTTGAGGCAGTTGGCGAAGATCGCGAGCACCCCGCCGTCTCCGAAGAAGAGTGCCTGGATGATCAACGCCGTGCTCACGGCGATCAGCGCCGCCCAGGGGCCGAGCACGATCGCGACGAGGGTGCCCCCGACGCCGTGGGCGGTGGTGCCGCCCGGCACCGGGACGTTGAACATCATGATGGTGAAGCTGAGCGCCGCGAAGATCGCCAGCAGCGGGATGGTGCGGTTGTTGAGCACCCGCTTGACGCGCTGCGTCGCGATCGCCCACATGGGCACCGTCGCGCCTCCGAGTCCGATCGAGATGACTGGACTCAGATAACCGTCCGGGATGTGCACCGCGTCCTCCCCGCCAGTGCTGCATGCACCGGCTGTTGCAATACGTTGCAATGAGCTGTCGGGATTGTAGCCGGCGCGCGGGCGGTTGGCGAGCGTCTGCGGCCGGGCCATACAATCGCCGCGATGACCGACCACGCCGAATCGGCCGCGCCACTGCGTCGACGCCCGCCGCTCGGCGCGCGCTTTGGGACATCACACATTCGGCTCTGGCTCGTGCTCGTCGCGGCCGCCGTGGCCGTGGGCACCCTCGGCTACGTGGCCATCGAAGGCTGGTCACCGTTCGACGCGCTCTACATGACGGTCATCACCGTCACCACGGTCGGTTTCGGCGAGGTGCATCCGCTGAGTGCGGCCGGCCGGACATGGACGATGCTCGTGGCCGCCGGGGGCGTGGGGCTCCTCTTCGGGTTCGTCGGCGTGGTGGCCGAATCACTCTTCACCGCGGCGACCAGCGGAGAGCGGGAGGCACGGCGGATGGCGCGTCGGGTAGAGGCCCTGCGAGGGCACTTCGTGCTGTGCGGCTACGGCCGCGTCGGTTCGACGGTCGCGCACGAGCTGCGCCACGACGGCGAAGCCGTGGTGGTGATCGACGTGCTGCCCGAGTCACTGGAGCGTGCACGCGCGGAGGGGTTCCCGGTCGTCGCCGGCGACGCGACCGACGACGCGACCCTGCACGCCGCCGGGATCGAGCGCGCCCGCGGCCTGATCACGACGGTCGACTCGGACGCCAACAACGTCTATGTGATCCTCTCGGCGCGGGCGATCAACCCCGACCTCTTCGTGGTCGGCCGGGCGAACGCCGCGGGGGCGGAGGCCAAACTGATGCAGGCCGGCGCGGACCGCGTGGTCTCGCCCTACACGATGGCCGGCCGCCGGATCGCCGGGCTGGCGTTGCGGCCGCGGGTCGTGGAGTACATCGACGCGGCCCTTTCGCACGGCGAGCTCGCGTTTTCGCTCGAGGAGGTGACCGCCCGCGAGGGCGATTCGATCGCCGGCAGCACCGTGGGCGAGCTGCGCGACCGCGGCATCTTCACGCTGGCCATCGTGCGGGAGGCGGGTGGCTACGCGGCCAATCCGGCGCCGGAACGGCGGATCGTGGCGGGCGAGACGCTGATCGTCTCGGGGAGCGCCGCGACGCTCGCCGCGCTGCGCGGCGGGGCGTAATCACGCGCCGATCGGTCAACCCGGCACTCCCTCCAGCGCCTCGCGGACGATGCGAGCTTGCTCCGCCCGGTGCGCCGCGTGATACCCCTCGGCCGGGCTCGACCGCTCGGGCCGCGAGACGTCGACGATGGGCACCGTCGCCGGGACGATGTCGCGCAGCTTGGGAAGGACGAACTTGCGCGCCCCCATGTTGCGCGGTTCCTCCTGGGCCCAGACGACCGTCTCGAGCGCTCGGTACCGGCGGAGCACCTCGCGCAGCTCGCGGGCCGGGAACGGGTAGAGGAGCTCGACCCTGACGACGGCCGTCTCGGGGGCCGCCTGCGCCGCCTCGGCCGCCGTAAGCTCGTAGTAGAGGCGGCCGCTGCAGAGCACGAGGCGGCGCACCCGTCCACGATCGCCGGCATGCCGCGGGTCGTCGAGCACGGGGCGAAACGCGCCCCTCGTCAGCTCTTCCGGGCTCGACGTCGCGGCAGGCAGGCGCAGCAACCCTTTCGGGGTCATCACGACGAGCGGACGCGGGTCCGCGCGGTGGGCCTGGTCGCGCAGCAGGTGGAAGTACTGGGCGGGGGTGGTGCAGTTCGCGACCCGGATGTTCCCCTCCGCGCCCAGCGCCAGGTAGCGTTCGAGCCGCGCGCTCGAATGTTCGGGCCCCTGCCCTTCGTAGCCGTGGGGCAACAGCAGCGTCAGGCGCGACGTGAGCCCCCACTTGGCGAGCCCAGCGATGATGAACTGGTCGATGATCACCTCGGCGGCGTTCGCGAAGTCGCCGTACTGGGCCTCCCACAGCACCAGCGCCCCGGGCGCCTGCGCCGCGTAGCCATACTCGAACCCGAGGCAGGCGTACTCGGAGAGCGGCGAGTCGTGCAGCTCGAACGACGCGGTGGCGCCGGCGAGCCGCTGGATCGGCGCGTACCGGGCCCCGGTCCGGGCGTCGTGGAGGACCAAGTGGCGCTGGCTGAACGTGCCGCGCTCCGTGTCCTGGCCGGTGAGGCGGATGGGGACCCCCTCGCGCAGTAGGGAGCCAAACGCGAGCGCCTCGGCGTGCGCCCATGCCACGTGGCCCTCCGGCGCCAGGGCGTCGCGCCGCCGCTCGAGCTGGCGAATCAGCTTGGGGTGCACCGTGAAGTCGGCCGGCCAGCTCAGCAGCTGCTCGTTGATCGTGCGCAGGTCCGCGAGCGGGACGTGCCCTTCGCCGGACGCCGGGGATGGCGTCGCCGCCGGCCCGGCCGCTGGTCGCTCGGTCGTCTCGGCGTCACGGCCGGCCGGGCTCTCCGACGGCCCGGGGAGCGCGCCCAAGATCGTCGCCAGCCGCTCTTCGGCAGCGGCCAGTTTGGCTTGCGCCGCCGCCTCTTCGACCAGACCCTCCGCCACGAGCCGCTGCAGGTAGAGCTGCCGCACGGTCGGGTGGCTCGCGATCTGCGCGTACATCAGGGGCTGCGTGTAGGCCGGCTCGTCCTCCTCGTTGTGCCCGCGCCGCCGGTATCCCACGACGTCGATCAGGAAGTCGCCGTGGAAGAGCTCGCGGTAGGCGACCGCCAGACGGATCGCGGCCAGGCAGGCCTCCGGGTCGTCGGCGTTGACGTGCACGATCGGGACGTCGAACCCCTTGGCGATATCGCTGGCGTAGTCGGTCGAGCGGGCAAAGCGGGGGTCGACGGTGAACCCGAGCTGGTTGTTGGCCACGAGATGCACGGTGCCGCCGGTCGTGTACCCCTCGAGCCGCGCCAGGTTGAACGTCTCGGCCACGACGCCTTGGCCGGCCAGCGCAGCGTCCCCATGCACCAGCACCGGGATCGCCACGCTCGTGTCGCGCGGGGCATCGGGTCGGGTCCGGTCGGTCTGCTCGGCACGGGCCCGGCCCTCCACCACCGGGTCGACGGCCTCGAGGTGGCTGGGATTGGGCGAAATCGCCACGCGGACGTCGCCGGCCGCCGCGTGGTACGTGCCGCTGGCCCCGCGGTGGTACTTGACGTCGCTGGTCTCGCCCTCCGCCGCCGGTTCGGCCTCTGCCGCGGGATGCCCGCGCTCGAACTCGCCGAGGATCTCCGCGTAGGGGACACCGACCACATGGGCCAGCACGTTCAAGCGTCCGCGGTGGGCCATGCCGATCTCGACCGCCGCGGTCCCGGAGCGGGCGGCCAGCTCGATGAGCAGGTCGAGCATCGGCACCAGCACGTCGAGCCCCTCGATCGAGAAACGCTTCTGGCCGAGATAGGCGCGCTGCAGGAACCGCTCGAAGGCTTCGACCGCCGTCAGTCGCTCGAGCAGCCGTCGCCGTTCGGCCTCCGTGGGCCGCGTGCGGTAGTCGCCCGATTCGATGGCGCGGCGTAGCCACGTCCGCTCTTCGTGGCTGCCGAGGTGTTCCACTTCGAACGCACTCGTCCCGCAGTAGGTCTGTTGCAGTTCCGGGAGCACGTCCGCGAGGGTCTCGCCAGGGACGTAGACGCGCAGCACCGAGGCGGGCACGCGGCGCAGGGCGTCGGGGGAGAGCCCCCAGGTCGCCGGGTCGAGGGACGGATCGCCGGGCGGTGGGGAGCCGAGGGGATCGAGGCTGGCCGCGCGATGGCCGAAGTGGCGGTACGACCGGACGAGCGCCATGGCCGCGGCCACTTCCGCGAGCGAGGCCGTGGAGAGCCCGGGTGCCGAGGGCTCGGTCATCGAGGGAGGGGCCGTGAGCGAGCCCACCGCTGCACCGTCGGCCGCGAGCGCCGTTGCCGTCGGCGCGCCACCCGCGGCGAGGCAGGTCGCCACGTACGCGTAGAAGTCCTCGGCGCCTTGGAGCAGCTCGTCGAGGGTCCGCAGGAACCGGCCTGAGTCGGCGCCCTGGATCACGCGGTGGTCGTAGGTGCTGCTGACGGTCATCAGCGGCTCGCCCGCCACCCGGCGGATCGCACCGGTGGCCACGATGGCGCCCTGGCCCGCCATCAGCCGCGGGACCGAGGCGCTCGTCCCGAGGGTGCCCGGGTTCGTCAGCGTGATCGTCGCGCCCTGCAGGTCGTCGGCGCCGAGGCGGCCAGCGCGTGCCCGTTCGACCAGGTCGTCGTAGGCCGCCACGAACTCGGCGAAGTCGAGATCGCCCGCATCGCGCAGCACCGGCACCACCAGGAACCGCGCGCCGTCCCGCCCTTCGACGTCGACCGCCAGACCCAAGTTGACGCGCCCTGGGTCGACCCGATAGGGTCGGCCGTCGATCTCTCGGTACGAGGCCAGCATCGCCGGATGCGCCGCAGCTGCCTGTGCGATCGCGTACGCGATCACGTGGGTATACGAGAGCCGGCGCGGCGCCACCGCGCGGTTCAGCCGTTCGCGTTCGGCCAGCAGCACGGACGCCGGGATCTCGCGGAACGACGTCGCGGTTGGCACCGTTAGGCTCTCGGCCATGTTGGCCACGAGGCGCGCGGCGATGCCCTGGATCGGGACGGCGTGCTCGCCGTTGCGCGACGCGCTCGTCGGCGCGGGTGCCGCAGGCGAAGCGCCGGCCCGCCGGAGTTGGTGTCGTGCGCTGGTATCCACAGTTGAGCGGTCGAGCGTACCCGCATCCGGCAGATCGTGCCGAAACGGCTCTCGGCGGACGCTTCCCGCCCCTCGCCCGGGTCCTCCCGCCGCCGGCGCCGCCGCCCAGAGCGGGCGGCCTCCACAGGGCCCCGTTCGGCGCGGCCTGCACCTGCTCGCGCTTGAGTCGGGCCTTCAGGCGCCTGCCGTGGTCTCGAGGCGCCGCTCGAGCTCCTCCGCGACGACGCGGGCCTGGTTGTGCTCCTCGTCCCGTGCCCCGAAGACCAGGGTGACCGTGCCGCTGTGCGCACGTCTCGCCAGGTGGTCGAGGATCGCGCTCCGTTCGGGGTCCGCCAGTTCGGCCCGATAGCGCGCCCGGAATGTCTCCCAGCGGGATGGGTCGTGGCCGAACCACGTGCGCAGTTCGTCGCTCGGAGCGACTTCCCGCGCCCACTCGTCGAGGCGGAGCGCGTCGCGGCTGCGGCCGCGCGGCCATACCCGGTCGACCAAGACGCGATACCCGTCATCGGGCTCCGGCGGGTCGTAGGCCCGTCGTACGCGGATCGTCATGCCACACCCTCAACGCACATCGGCGGCCAGGCGGAGGCCGAAACCGATCAGGATCGCACCGGTCGCCCGCTCGAGCCACACGCGCGTGCGCCGCGTGCGTAGCAGGTCGCCTGCGCGCGTGGCCGCATACGCATACGCCGAGAGCCAGGCCAGGCTCATGCCGGCGTGGATCGCCGCCAGCAGCAGGGACCTGGCCAGGACCGGCTGGCCCGGGATCATGAACTGCGGCAGGAACGTCGTGTAGAAGACGCCGACCTTGGGGTTCAGCAGGTTCGTCAACAGTCCCTGGCGGAACGCCGCCGCGCGCGATGCCAGCGCCGCGGTCGTCTCCGTTGCGGTGACCGCGTGGCGGTGCTGCCGGCTGGCCAGCAGGGCCGCCACGCCCAGCGCGACGAGATATGCGGCGCCTGCCAGCTTGAGCGCCTCGAAGAGGGCCGCCGAGGTCGCCAGGACGGCCGCGATCCCGATCGACGAGGCGATGCCCCAGGCCAGCACGCCCGTGATGGTGCCCGCGGCCGTAAGAATCGCGGTCCCCGTTCCCGAGCGCAGCGCGTTGCGCAGGACCAGCGCCATGTCCGGGCCCGGCGAGATCGTCAGGAGGGCAGCGACCCCGATGAAGGCGAGCAGGCGAGAATCCACACAGGCGCTCCGTTGCATCGACGCCGCGGGCCACGGCAGCACCCAGGCGTGTGCGAGCATCGACGCGCCGATGCTACACGAGACCGGCGCGGACGGACGACCACGGCCCGCCCGCCGTCAGTCGGCGGTGGGGGTTGCCCGCCGATCACGGCGTCGCGGCCGGTGTCCCCCGCACGGAGGCGGCGAAGTCGGCGATCGCCCCGTCGGAATGCTCGTGCCGGCCCAGCGCCTCGATGAGAGCGAGCGGGATCGTCAGCGAGTGTGCCCCCGCCAACAGTGTCTCGACCGCCTCGTCGCGGGTCTTGATGCTCGCCGCCAGTATCTCCACCCCGCCACCGCAGGCTT
>JAKAMV010000587.1 GCA_021812735.1 Chloroflexota bacterium
GGCGATTACCGACACGCCCTCCTAGTGGTGCGTCTTGCCATGATCTACCTCATTTCTCTCGTTCGTGTCTGATCGTGGCCCGGCCCCGGCTCGCCACCGGCACCGCGTCGCGGTTGATCCTTCACCGGCCGCATGGTGGCGTGTGTGGAGACGATGTGGAGACGAGGTGGAGACTCGCCGAGCTTCCTCTCCGGGAGCGCCGGAGCGCCGTCCACGCCGGGGGACGTCGTTCACGCCAGGGGCAGCGACAGGGTCACGGAGGTCCCCGCACCGGGTGCGCTCTGGAGTTGCACATCGCCGCCGTGGGCGGCCGCCAGCGTGGCCACCACCGCAAGACCGACGCCTGACCCGGTGGTGCCGCGGGCGCCCTCGCCCCGGAAGAACCGATCGAAGACCCTGGCCTGCTCCTCCGCCGGGATCCCGATTCCCGTGTCGGCCACGACCACGTGGCCCGTCGTCGCATCGTGGTCGACCGAGACGCGAACCGTCCCGCCCGGCGGCGTGAACTTGGCCGCGTTGGACAAGAGGTTGACCACGATCTGCTCGATCCGTTCCGGGTCGGCGATCGCGGCGGTCGGCACGAGGGCCGTGGTGAGCTCGATCCCCCGATCCGCGAAGCGGCCCTCCAGCCGGGCGGCGGCGCTGGCGGCCACGCTCGCCAGGTCGACGCGCTCCCGTCGCAGAGACAGGCCCGCTGCGTCCGCAGCGGAGAGCACGCCGAGGTCCTCGACGAGGCGGCCAAGGTGCCTGACTTCGTCGGTGAGCGAGGTCACTGCGGCCGGCGACGGCTCTTCGATGCCGACCGTGAGCGCCTCCAGCTCCGCTTGCAGCACCGCCAGAGGAGTCCGCAGCTCGTGCGCCAGATCGGACACCATCGCCCGGCGCAGTGCGTCCTCGCGCTCGAGATGGGTCGCCATGGCGTCGAAGGCGTGGGCCAGCTCTCCGATCTCGCCGGGGGCGTCGACACTGCCGACCCGGCTACTGAGATCTCCGGCGCCGAGCCGCCGCGCGGCAAGGGTGAGTGAGCGCACGGGTGCCGCCAAACGCCCCGACGCGATCACGGACAGCACCAGCGCCACTGCCGCGGCCAGAGCCGACGCGGTGACGACCGCCACGCCGATCGTATCCCGGAGCCTGGTTTCCGCCAGCGACAGTCCCGATGCCGGGTACTGCACCATGGCGACGCCCACCTGCCGGCCGCCGACGATGATCGGAAAGGCCTGCGAACGGCCTTCGGCCTGGGAGGTGGCAACATCGAGAAGCCGGCGGCCGGCGGCGTTCACTTCAAGCCCGAAACCCGTCGTGCGGGCCAGGTCCCCGATGGCCACGAGAGTGGAGGGGCGCCAGCCTCCTGCAGCGAGGTACGTCGAGCGCAAGGTAGTTACGAGCACGTTGGTCACCGATGTCTCTTGCTCGCGGCCCGCGCTGCCGAAGTCGCCGTCGGTGATCACCAGAGTCACCACCGCCAGCAAGGCGATGGACACCAGCGCCACCGCGAGCGACACGGCCACCAGCCGCTGCCTGAGGCTCCCGCCGCGGCAACCGCGAGGTGCGCTCGTCAGGTATCGCGCTCGACGCACAGGCGGTAGCCCGACCCGAGGACAGTCTCGATGATCCGCGGGCTGGCAGAGGCGTCGTGAAGCTTGCGTCGGAGGTTCTTCACGTGGGAGTCCACGACGCGCTCGTAGCCGTCCCATTCGTATCCCCGCACCGAGTTGACGAGCTCATAGCGCGAGTAGACCCGACCCGGCACGCGAGCGAGGGCACACAGGATGCCCCACTCGGTCGGCGACAGCGCTACCAGTTGCCCCTGGTGGTGCACTTCGTGCCGCGCCTCGTCAATCACCAGCAAGGCCCCACCGAACGAGGAGCACTCTCCCTCGTTCGGGTCCGGCCTGCAGCGGCGCAGGAGCGCCTGGACCCGCAACACCAGCTCCCTGGGACTGAAGGGCTTGGTCACATAGTCGTCGGCGCCCAGCTCCAATCCGCGGATGCGATCCTCCTCGCGAGCCTTGGCCGTGAGCATCAGGATGGGCACGTTTCCGCCGAGACGGAGCTCTCGGCCCACTTCCTCACCGGGGATGTCCGGCAGCCCAAGGTCCAGCACCACCAGGTCGGGTCGGGCCCGCGACCCGAGGGCGATCGCTTCCGCACCCAAGCCGGTGCTGAGCACCGTGAGGCCCTCCCGTTCGAGGAAGGCACGCATGAGATCGCGCAGCTTGACCTCGTCTTCCACGACCAGCACCGTTGCGCTCACTCCATCACCTCGGGCAGCCTCCGACTCGAGCACGGGCCTGGTGGCGCGCGCTCCAGCGTAGCCAGTCAGGCCGACGGTGGCAGCGCAGCAGGGTCTCGGGTCGGACGAAGAAGCCCGGCCAGCGCTTCCGCGGGAGCAGCCGGGACGCCGCGACCAGGAAGAGCCGATCGGTGTCGGTGAGGGCAGGCCGCGCGACCTGCCGCCGGAGCACCGCCAGCTCGTGGCGCAACACGACGATCTCAAGGTCCTTGGCGCGGCTGGGTACGGGCCAGAAGCCTGCTCCGCCACGCTCCAGGGGCCTTGCCTCGCGCCATCCGCCACAAGGAGGTCGTATCGGAGCAGGCTGCAACGTCCTGGACTGGCCCGAAGCCCCCGGAGAAGCCGGGCGTCCCAGCGTGACGACCTGCGGCGGCGCGGCAGCCCGACGCGGACTTCATGGTTCGCCTGCCCAGAGCGGGCGCGACCCCCATGCGCAATCTTGCGCGAGCGTGGGCGAGTGGTCAGTATCCGGTGGGAGGTGCGAGTGACGGCTCCGAACGCGCTGTCCGACGCGCATCTCGCCGCGCTGCGGAACCTCGTCGCGCTGCTACCGCTGGCCGACGTCAACTGGGCGCTCACGGGCAGCATGGGGCACCTTCTGCAGGGCGCGCCTGTCCAGCCACACGACATTGATGTGCAGACCGACGAGGCGGGCGTCAGGAAGGCCGCGGAGCTGCTGGCGCCCTACTCCATCGCCCCGCTCCACGGGTGGGAGTCCGAGCGGATGCGCTCGCTGTTCGGAGCGTTCGTGGTGGACGGTGTCGCGGTGGAACTGCTGGGCGCGGTGCAGAAGCGACTGGCGGATGGCTCGTGGGGGCCGCCAACGGACCCGGCCGAGCATCGCCGGCTGGTGCACGTGGAGTCCTTGATAGTTCCCGTCCTCTCGCTGGAGTACGAGGCGGCGGCATACGCGGCCATCGGGCGCCTTGATCGCGCCTCGCTCCTGCGCCGCACCCTAGATGAGGCCGCCCACGGTGAGTGACGGGCTTTCCTCTGGGCGGCGCGCCACCCGGGCCTGGCGTTCGGAGCCGCGGACGTTCGGGGCCACGGACGTTCGGAGCCGCCTATGCGCCCACTCTCGAACCGGAACAGAGCACCACGTCGTGGACCATGGGCCGGCGACGCGGATCATCGAGCTGCTGGGCGAGTGCATCGCAGCCCACGGCGTGCCGCGAGACGTCACTCGCGCGAAACGGCGCGTCACTGTCCCAGGAACCGGCCGGTGGTGTGAGGGTCGGTGATCGGCTCGAGGGGTCGCGAACTGCCCCGAAAACGGGTCGAATCGGACCCCGGCTGATAGCGCAGGAGCCCTGCCTTCGCTGTCGCGAACTCTTCGTCCGTGAGGAAACCCTGCTCGCGTAGGGCAGCCAGCCGCTGGATTTCCTCAACACACCTGCCGCTCCTCCTCGGGTACGTGGGCTCCGCGGTCGCAAGCAGGTAGCTCGTGGCCGTGGCGGTGATCGCCGAGAAGAGTGCGATCCCCAGGAGCATCGGCACCATCGCGATGCGCTTGCCATCAGCCGCCACGGGGTACACGTCGCCGTAATCGACCGTGGAGATGGTCACGACGCCTCACCGGAGTGCATCGGAACGGCGATGCGCTCGCCTTGTTCACGTCGTGCTCCGCGATGTACAGAGCGAACGAGCCAGGACCATGAGAGCGCGCCGCGCCGTGATCATCTGCGCCGCGACACGATGGCCGTCTACGACGACACGGCTTCCATCGGCAAGCTGTACCGGCGCCAGGACGAGATCGGGACGCCCTGGTGCATCACCGTCGACGGCGACTCGATCGACGAGCACGCCGTCACCGTGCGCGACCGCGACAGCATGGAGCAGATCCGCGTCGGGGTCGACCGGGTCAAGCCGCTCATCCTGGACCGGCTGGCCGCCACGCGGTGCCTGATCGCGGGGTGCCGACACAGGCCGGATCCGCCCCGGGCGGGATCGAGCCGAAGGGCGGGCCCGCACAGCGGCGCGTAGGCGACACCCCCACGTTGCCCGGCCTGTCCACGAGCGCGACCGCGCACCCGGGGCCGCGGCGGTACGGGCGCGGGCGAGCCCGGCAGGGCCGGACGCCGCGGCGCGCTGCGGATCGCCGGGAGAGCACCAGACGAGCGTCACCGCCGTCCCGCAGGAAGACGCGCCGGAGTGTCCGCGGGTCCTTGTCGCCGACGACCATGAGCTGGTGCGCCGTGGCCTGCTGGCGCTGCTCAAGCGCCACAAGCAGTTCCGCATCGTGGCGGAGGCGGGCACGCGCGCCGAGGTGATCGCTGCGGCAGCGCGCTGCCAGCCCGATCTCGTCGTGATGGACGTGCGCTTTCCGGATGGATCGGGGATCGAGGCCACGCGCGAGACACGCGCCGCGCGCCCCGCGGCGAAGGTCGTCATGCTGACAAGCTACCCCGACGAGGAGGCGGTGTTCGCCGCGATCCTGGCGGGCACCTCAGGCTATCTCTTGGAGCAGATCCGCGCCCGCGACCTCGTGGCAGGGCTCGAGGCTGTCGGGCGTGGCGAGCTGCTCCTC
This sequence comes from Chloroflexota bacterium, assembly GCA_021812735.1. The sequence goes on from JAKAMV010000587.1 coordinate 4,824, forward strand.
GACCCGCTCGCGAGCGAGCCGGTCCTCCATCGCCTGCGGCGCCTCGCCGCGGGGGCCGCCCTCGACCCCCTGACCGAGCTCACCCGCCAGGAGCAGAAGATCCTCCTCCTCATCGCCGAGGGCAAGACGAACCGCCAGATCGCCGCCGAGGTCTTCCTCTCGGAGACCACCGTCAAGAACTACCTCAGCGCGATTCTGGCCAAGCTCGCTCTCCAGCGGCGCGCCCGGGCTGCCGCTTTCGTCGTGCACCACCGGCTCCCCGGTGCTGAGTAGGACCCCGACGGCGCTGCCCACATCCGTGGCGAGGGCATTCGCTCCGTGCCCGAGGTCGCAGATGGCGCGGCGCAACCTGTCGATCTCGCCCTCGACGCCTTTGGGCTTCGTATCTGGGTGCGTGCCCTCGACCTGAGATTCTTGTCCTGCGTCTGACTGTCGGCCCTGTCTGCGTTGATCTGGCTCGCAAGGGCAACGGGGTACCGTCAGGACAGGCTCAGCCCTTGGGTAGGCAGGGCAGCGAATGGAGGCAGCCATGACGCGAACCGAAGCGGGCGCTGAAAGTCCTGCACGACGAACCCCTCCCGACGACTGGCTGGCCCGCCTCCTACCCGCGGCCCTGCGTCGGGAACGGGAGCGCTGGTACACCCCTGACCGGGCGGTGCGGCGGCTCCACTGGATTCGCTTCGCCCTGGTGCTGGTGGCCTTGGTGAACGCCGCCGCCCACATCTTCGCTTCCCCCGCCAAGTTCCCCGATGTCACCGTCTGGCTCGACGGCGAGGTCGTGGCCTACGTGCTGATCGCCATGGTGTACCTCCTCGGCCTGCGCATGTGGTACCTGCCGGCCGTTGCCTACACTGTGCTCAACTTGGTGCTGTTCTTCGTGTCGGGCTTCATCGTCATCCCCGGGATCACCACCGCCGCGCTGACCGGGCACCTGGCCTTCGGCGACTACTCCTTCGGGCGAGGGTTCTCGCTCGCGGCGTGGATCTTCCTGCTCGTCGTGGGCGGCGCGATGCTCCGCCTCGATCCCGGTTCCCGCCTCAACGAGCTGCTCCGAGATAGCTGACGCCCCGGGGGGCGCTCCTGGCGGCCGCGGTGGTACCACCTACGACCGCGACGGCACCGTGATCCGGAAGCTGTAGCGGTACGCGCGCCAGGCGTGATCGCCGTACTCGATGGTTGGGCCGGCGTCGTCGAGGTCGCGTCCCGGTCGTGCTGGAAAAGCGCTGACGGTGCAGGCTCTTCGGCCCTCGTAGGTTAGGCGATCTGCTCGTCGGTCTGCGGGATCGCCCGGGCGGCGATAAGGGCGGCGATGGCGTGACGATCGGGCAGCGTGAGGCCGAGTCTCCCCGTGCGCCCGCGATGACGAGGTCCATGACGGCCCAGGCCATCGTCAGGCAGGAGGTCTCGCCCGGGAACCGGCCGATCACCTTGGTCCGCCGCCGGACTTCCTCCAGCGACCGCTCCATAGGAGGTTCGTGCTGCGCAGCCGTCTCCGGAGCCGGAGGGGATAGGCGAGATGGACGGTCAGGGCCGGCAGATCGTCGGCCAGGCACGCCGCGGCCGAGGGGAAGTCGCCGGCGAGCTCACCCACGAGGACTCGCAGGCCATGCTCCGCCTCGTTGGGGCAGGTCGCCCGGGCGGGACGGCTGCGCGACGGCACCCCCACCCGCGTCCCGGCTCTGGTCGACCCGGCCCTGTACGCGGCCGTCCAGGATCGACGCGCGGCTCGCACCCGCCGCCGACCCGGCCGTCCGGCCCGCCGCGACACGTACGTGCTGCCAATGCTCGAGTGCGCGGCCTGCGGGCAGCGGCTCATCGGCAACTCCGGGCGCTACCGTCACCGTG
>JAKAMV010000588.1 GCA_021812735.1 Chloroflexota bacterium
CCTTCCCCGATCCTTGGCAGCGCGCGTACTCACTCAAGGCGAACGACGTGCCGGCGGTCGTCGAGCGGCTGGCCGCGCTGGGCCTGGACGCGAACGTGGTCTCCCGCGGCGAGTGGGCGGCGGCTCGGCGGGCGGGGCTCCCCAACAGACGCGTCACGCTCGAGGGGATCGGCAAGAGTGCGGGTGACCTCAGCGCGGCCGTGCGCGCAGCCGCCGACGGCGTGCCGCTGCGCTGGGTGGCGGTCGAGAGCGCCGAGGAGCTGGAGGCGCTGGCCAGGCTGACCGAGCGGGCCGGGCTGGGGCGCGGCGGACGGCCGCCGCTCGACGTATTGCTACGCCTCAATCCCGACGTGTCGCCCGAGACACACGCGGGCCTGGCCGTGGGTCATGGCGCCAGCAAGTTCGGGATGACCGAGACTGAGCTCTCGGCGGCGGTGGCGGCGACCCCGGAGGCGGGGTCGCTCGCGATCCGCGGCGTCCACCTCCACGTGGGGTCGCAGCTCGGTGCCGTGGATGCCTGGCGCGACGCGGTCCGACGGGGGCTCGCGTTGCTCGCGCTGCTCGCGGCGGGCCGGCCGGGCATGGACACGCTCGACGTGGGCGGGGGCTTCCCGGTCGGAGCGCCGGGCGCTGTCCCGACGCCGGCGCGCTTCGCCGAGGAGGCGTCGCGGCTCCTGGCGTCCATCCCCTCGGCGCGGCTCCCACGTCGCCTGGCCACGGAGCCCGGGCGGTTCCTCGTGGCACGCGCCGGGCTTATCGTGGCTCGAGTGCTCCACGTCCGGGAGCGGCCGGGATGGGGTCGGGTGGTCGTGATCGACGCGGGCATGACCGAGCTCATCCGGCCGATGCTCTACGGCGCCCACCACGAGATCCGGGCGCTGACCTCACTGGGGCGCTCCCTTGACACGGGTGCACTGCGAGCTTCCGCCGTCGAACCCGCCCGGGTGGACGGCCCGATCTGCGAGGGCACCGACACCTTCGGCACCCACGACCTGCCGCCCATCCGGCGCGACGACCTCATCGCGATCGCCGGTACCGGCGCCTACGGCGCATCCATGGCCTCGACCTACAACGGCCGGCCCGCCATCCCGCAGGTCCTGCTGGAGGCCGACGGCTCGCTCGTGCTGGGGCGGCCGCGCGGGCACCTGACCGGACGGTAGTCGGTGCGGGGGGACGTACCGAGGGCGGTCACCGCCGCCGTACCAACCGCCCCCTCGCGCCGCTCGTCATCGACCGAACCGAGTCGCAGACGCGGACGCCGCGGCCGATCTGCCCGCCCCGCACCCGCTCCGCGCATCGGCTGGCACCGGTAAACTCCCGCCCATGGGAGCCACCGACACCATGGAGATCTTCTTCGAGCTGCTGAACGGCGGCGACGTGCAGGGCGCGGTCGCGCTGATGGACGAGCGATGCGAGCTGCGCGTCCACGTCGGCGACAACTCGCGGACCCTGCGCGGCATCGACCAGGTGAGCGGCTGGTTCCTGCGTGCCGACAAGGGCCTCAGGATGGTCCCGGGCGAGGTCCGCGACATGGGCAACACATACCAGGCGGACCTGATCGTCGTCCGGCCCGGTGCGCCGAGTCAGGCGCTCGACGCCCAGTTCCGGGTCGAGGCCGGCAAGATCACCTCGATCAACCTCGCGCCGCGCACCAGGTAGCTTCGGTTCGCGGCGCGCCGCCTGAGCGGGCCTGCTCGCCCCGTCTGTGCGCTACTGGGACGGCGACGCCCCGCTGACGGCCGAGGGCGAGGCGCCCGTGACCGCGCCCGACGCCCCCGCTCCCCTGGGCGGGATGGTGATCTGGTCGCCGATCTTGATCGAGTTCTGGTTCTTGATCTGCGGGTTCGCGGCGAGGATCGCCTTGACGGTCACGCCGTTGCGCGCGGCGATCTTGCTCAGCGTGTCACCCGCGACCACCGTGTAGACGAACGACGTCGGCGCCGCGACGGTGGGCTGGGGGGTGACCGACGGCGACGCGGACGCCGACTGCGAGGCCCCAGCCGACGACTGCGTCGCGGGGTGCTTGCCCAGCCCGAGGAGCATCGGCGAGATGAAGAACAGCAGCAGCGCAGCCAGAACGAGCGCACCGGCGGCGATCCCCAGCCGCGAGAAGCCAGCGAGCGACGGCAGGCCGACGCGGGTTCGCAGCGACGGGTACGCCTCGTAGCGGCGCGGTCGCTCCCAGGCCGGGCCGAACAGCTCCTGGGCCTCGAGCGGTGCCGGCTTCGCTCCGTCCCGAGTCGACTGGGCGCGCAGCGGTTCCGGCTTGGGCCGGCCCGGTTGGGGCGGTGTGGGCCGCGCCGACGCAGGCCTGCTGGGGGGCAGCTGGCGGACGGGCCGGAACGCCGCGTCGTCATCGTCGTCCGGCTCGAGGGCACCTGCCGCCGCCCACGAGGCCAGCGGTCGGGCGGGGGCCGGCAGGCTGGGATCGGGCCCGGCGAGGCGGGCTGCGGGGCTGTCGGCAAGGCCGCGTCCCTCGCTTCGTCGCTCATCCCGGACGTCGCGCTGCCCGTCCTCGGCCCAGTGGCGAGCCGCGGCGGCCCCGCCCAAGGCAGCAGCCGCACCTGCGGCGCCAGCAACGCTACTGGAATTCCAACCCGCGATGGCGCCCGGTGCCTCCGTCGGCGGGCTGTCTTCTGCGTCGTCCTCCTCGGCCCCGTCGTCCGACATCCAGGGCGGCGGCGCGGCCCAGTCCCGGGGCGGCACGCGACGCGGCGGGATGGGCTGCGCACTGCTGAGTGGGGCGTGGCGCGGCCCGCGCTCGACCGGGGGCAGCGGCAGAGGGCGGGATGTGTCCTCCTCACGTTCGCGCTGCCAGACGGCAGGCGCCGTGGAGGCGGGCGCGGGGCGGGCGGCCGCGGCCTCGCGCTTCGCCCAGTCCTGGAATGCAGGGCAGACCGCGAAAGCGGGCGACAGGCAGTACGCGTCCTGGTGCGCGATCGCGCGCGGCGCGGGCACTGGCTCCGCGAAGCAGCGGTGCCGGTGGTCGGGCGCCGTGGAGCGGGCGTCGCGGTCATCCTCGAAGGCGACGAACGGGCAGGCGGGGGCGCCGTCGGTGCTCGGGATCCCTCGGTCGGTCATCGTCGGGATCATACCCGTCTGTCGCGGCGCGGTCGCGCCGGAGCGCGGGCGGACGATGGCGGGCGCCGCGGCGACCCCGGGGCTCGGGTTCCCGCAATCCATGCGCAACCGGCCCGATCACGCGCCGTGATAGACCGCCGCCCCGCGGGCGGCTACGCTGCGCGACCGGGGGGCGGCGTGCTCCAGCCGCCCGCGACGCCAACCCGAGGAGAGACGCCGCCGTGCTGACGACGACCGGGGGGCCGCGCCGGCCTCGCCTGGGCCGGAGCCCTGGCGAGTCTCGCGGCGCCCTCGTGGCCGCGCCGAGGTGAGCGCGTCCCGGGAGGGGGACGTGGTCGCATGGCAGGGGCTCGTCAGGGTCGCGGACGCTCGCATCCGCGTGCTGGTCGCCCACGGCGATCCCGCCCGGGTGGGCGAGATCGTCCACGTGCTGGGCGAGGCGGGCATGGAAGCGGTCACAGCCTACCGGGGTGCGGCGGCACTCGCGCGCGTCGCCGACGAGGCACCTGACCTCGTCATCGTGGGCGAGCGCCTGGGCGACGGCCCGGCGGTGGAGCTGATCCCGAGGATCCTCGGCCGCGTCCGCCTGCCGATCCTTGCCCTGTCGGCCCGCCCCGACGATCGTGCAGTGGTCGCGCTGCTCGACGCCGGCGCCGACGACGTGATCAACGCCGCGTTCCGCCCGCCCGAGCTGCTGGCCCGGCTGCGCGCGCTGCTGCGCCGCGCGGGCGGGCCCAGCCAGACGCCGCCGTCCGGTCCCCTCCCCGACGGCCTCCTGGTCGATCCTGGCCGCCGCGAGGCCCGCATCCGTGAGCAGCGGCTGGCGCTCACGCCCACCGAGTTCGAGCTGCTGGTCCTCATTGCGCTGCGCCGCGGCGACGTGGTGGACCATCGGACCCTCCTGCGCGCCGTGTGGCCGGGGCGCCCCGACGCCGACGCGGACCTCCTCCGCACGCACCTGACGCACCTCAACGCGAAGCTGATCGGCGCCGGGCACCCCGGCCTGCGCAACGTTCGGTCCACGGGCTACGCGCTGCGGGTGACGGGCGCCGAATCGTTCCGATAGGCGCCGTCCGGCCGCACCGCCAGGCACCGTCCGGCCCCACCGCCGACAGCCTGCCGCGGTGTCCGCCACTACCGGCCCGACGGTCGCCGGCGCAACTCGCCCGGTGCGCGGCCGCCGCCCGAATGCACACGCCGCCGCAACCGTGCCGCATCCGATTCTCCCGGCTTCCTCCATGAGGGCCCCGCGCGGACGCCCATACGGTTGGGATAGAGGCGGCAAGGGCCGCCGGCAAGGAGGATAGGAGCGACCGATGGCGACCGCGCCGACGACGCCTGCAGCCGGAGCGGGCGAGATGAAGCGAACCCTGAGCCTCACCGGTCTGACGATCAACGCGATGGCGCTGATCGCTCCCGGAGCGTTCCTGTGGACCACGTTCCAGTCGCAGTCCCTCCAGTCGGTGGGCGGCGCGACCACCGCACTGGACATGCTCCCTGGCCTGCTCTTCGCGCTCGTCCTGGCCTTCCTGACCGCACTCTCCTACTCGGAGCTCGCCAACCTGTACACGAACGCCGGCGCCGGCTCCTCCTACTACTTCGCCGAGGCAGCGTTCCTCGAGCGCGAGGAGGCGGCCCACTACAAGTTCGCACGCCTGGCCAAGTTCATCGTGGGCTGGGTCTCGCACCTCTACTACTGGATCTACCCCGGGATCATGGTGGCGTTCACCGGCGTCCTCGCCGTCTACATCCTCGGCCTGTTCGGCATCACGCTGTCCACGCCGCTCGAGGTGCTGGTCGTCGTGCTGTTCGCGGCCATCACCGGCGCCATCGCCTTCCGCGGCATCGCGGGCTCCACCATGACCGCAGTCGTGATCAACGTCATCCAGCTGACCGCGCTGGTCGTGTTCTCCGCCCTGGCGATCATCTTCCGTCTCACGCACCCCGACGCCGGCTACGTCCACGACGGCATCACGTCGGTCGTGCTCCCGCACTTGATGACCAACGTTCTGTTCCAGGGGACGATCGCGATCCTGCTCCTCGTCGGCTTCGAATCCGTCACGGCCCTCGGCGCTGAGGCGATCAACCCCAAGCGCGACGTGCGCCGCGCGGTCCTGCTCTCGCTGGCCATCCAAGGCGGCATCGCCTACCTGCTCGAGTACGTGTCGGCCAACCTGTTCGTCAACTCGAGCCTCACCGCCACCGACGCAACAGGCGCCCAGGTCAACGGCTACGCGGCTGCGGCCGCCTCGGGCGCGCCGATCGGCGACATGATGCGGTTCATCGGCGACACGATGCTCGGCGGTACCGGTCTGCCGCTGACGATGGTCCTCGCCGCCACCGTGCTGGTGGCCCTCGTCGGCACGACGCTCGCCTGCCTCAACACCGGCGTCCGGATCACCTACGTGATGGGCCGCGATAAGGAGATGCCGAGCCTGCTGGGCATGCTCCACGGCAAGTACGCCACGCCGCACTACGGCGTCATCGCCCTCGCCGCCGTCTCGGCGCTCATCGGGGCGTACGGCGTGCTCTCCGCGGACAACCTGCTCCAGACGATCCTCGCCTCGAACGTGGGTACGTTCCTCGTGTACGGCATGACGAACCTGATCGTCGTGTTCGCCTTCTGGCACCGCGCCGAGCGCAGCTTCGCCAAGCACATCCTTGTCCCCGTGGCCGGGATGGTGGCCAACCTCGCGATGCTGCTCGCGGTGGTCGGGCTCTCGATCGGCGCCGGTGGCTCCACGCAGACCGACACCCTGGTCGCGCTCGGCTTCGACGCCGTGTGGATCGCGGCTGGCGGCGTGTGGCTGCTCGCTAACTCGCGCGCGACCAGCCGGAGCCTGCTGGTGCGGCCTACGTCGGCGAAGGCCATCGATGTCGCGTAGCCCGTGAGGCGGCCGTTGCCGCAGCCGTCGAACCGGGGTGGGGGCTGACTCCCCATGGCCGGGCCCCCGCCGACGACGCGCCAGCCACCGGCTCCCGTCCCCGACGGGAGTCTGCCCGACGGCTGGATCCGCGCCGAGCTGGCGGCGCTCTCCGCCTGCGGCCCCGTGCGGGAAGAGAACGAGGACCGCCTGGCCTGGGTGATCCTGGGCGACGCCGCGTCCGTCCGATCGCCCGGCACGGACGAGGTCGTCGCTGCCCAGCTGGAGGGCCCGGGAATCGCCATCGCCATCGCCGACGGGCTGGGCGGGCACAGCTACGGCGAGCTGGCGAGCCGAACCGCCATAGGCCTGCTGCTGCGCAGGCTGACCCGCCCCGACGCCGTCTCCAAGCCCGGCGAGCTGCTGCGTGCCGGCTTCGAGGACGCAAACGAGGCCTGCCTCGCGGGCGACCTCGTGGACCCCGCCGGCTTCGATCGTGACCCGCTCGGCGCCGAGCCCCGAACGGCGCGGGAGCAGAGGCTGGCGCCGGAGCGGCTCGCCCGGGAGGCTGCGGCAGGCTCGGGCCACGGGGAGGTCGAACCCACCGCTCGCGGCGGTCAGACGACCCTGACCGCCATCGCGCTCACCGGACGCAGCGGGAGCGTCGCCCACGTGGGCGACACGCGACTCTTCCGGCTGCGCGAGGGGATGATGGAGCTG
>JAKAMV010000589.1 GCA_021812735.1 Chloroflexota bacterium
AGGCGGTGTGGCCGGCGACCGAGGCGTTCAACCGGGCGCACCTGGCGTCGGACCACCCCCAGGACGCCGCTGCGGCCCCCTGGGAGGCGAGCGCCGCGGGCCTCGAGGCCACGCAGGCCGACGCCGACGCCGCCGCGAAGCGCTTCTGGCAGCGCTCGTCGTGGTACCGGCGCGCGAGCGTCCACAACCAGGCGCACGGCGGCCAGCCGCTGGTCGACGACCTGCCCACCCAGGGCGCGGTCCTGACGCAGGAGCGCCTCGACGCGGCCGCCGCGGGCGAGACGATGGCGCAGCGCCGCCTCGAGGACGAGCGGTTCGCCGCCTTCGCCGAGGTGTCCACGGTGTTCCTGGACCTCCACGACGCCGTGTTCCGCGGCTACGAGGGCGACGAGGAGCTGCTGGGCGCGCCCCGGGCCGACGACCCAGCGCCCGTGGACCTGCTCCGCCGCGAGATCGCGCGCCTGGAGCCGTCGCGGGTGTACTTCCCGATGGGCATCGGCGGGCACGTCGACCACCAGCTGGCCCGCGACGCGGGCCTCGCGCTCCTGGCCGACCAGCCGTCGTGGACGATGCCGTTTCCCTCCTACGCGGGGCGCCTGGTGTTCTACGAGGACTTCCCGTACGCCCACTGGGAGGACTTCGGCCGCCTCGACGACCTGCCGCGCAGCGCCTTCGCCGCCCTGCCCGCCGGCGTGTCGCTCGACGGCGAGTTCAGCGACGTCTCCGATGTGCTGGAGCGCAAGATCCGCGGCATCGCCCTGTACGAGAGCCAGATGGACCGGCTGTTCGGCGGGGTGCCGGCGATGGCCGACGCCGTGCGCACGTACGCCGCCCGCGTGGCCGAGATCGGGTCCGTCCCGAACGGCGCCGCCGAGCGCTACTGGGTCACGACGCGGGTCTGAGCACCGTGGCCGCGCGAGGGTGGTCGGCGTCCGTCGTCGGCGCGCTCGGCCTCGCGCTCGCCGCCGGCATCGCCGTCCGCGTCGTCCTGCTGCCGCAGCCCGGGTTCGCGGGCGACCTCGACCAGTTCGCGCTCTGGGTCCACGGCATCGCCACGGGCGGCTGGGCCAGCGCGTACGACCAGAACCTCTCGTTCCCGGCCGTGATGGCGTGGGTCTGGGGGGCGCTGGCGCTGGTGCAGCCGGCGTTCGCCACCGTCGCCGACGCGTCGGACCCCGCCATCCGGGCGCTGATGAAGGTGCCGGCCAGCCTCGCGGACCTGGGGCTGGCGGCGGCGGCGGCGTGGTGGTTCCGCGACCGGCCGAGGCTGGCGGCGGCGGCGGCCGGGGCGGTGCTGCTGTGGCCGGCGACCTGGTACGTCTCGGCGTGGTGGGGCCAGTACGAGCCCGTCTACGTGCTGCCGGTGCTGCTGGCGGTGCTGGCGGCGCGATCCGGGCGGCCGGGCCTCGCCGCGGCCCTGCTGGCCGTGGGCCTGATGACCAAGCCCCAGGCGCTGCCGCTGGCGGTGCCGTTCGCGGCCTGGTTCCTGGCCACCGGGGGTTGGCGCGGGGCGGTGCGCGCGGCGGTGGCGGCGGCCACGGTCGCCGTGGCGGCGTGGCTGCCGTTCCTGGCGGCCGGCGGGCCCGTCAACTACCTGCGCAACCTGGGCGAGTACCAGGGCGCCATCTTCTCGGTGCTCTCGCTCAGGGCGTGGAACCCGTGGTGGCTGCTCCAGGAGGTGGGCGCCGGCGGCGGGTTCGTGCCGGACCAGAGCGCGATCCTGGGGCCGGTGACGTTCCGGCTGGTGGGGCTGGCCGCGGCGGTGCTGGCGGCCCTGGCAGTGTTCACCGGCGTCTACCGGCGGCCGAGCGTCCAGAACCTGGCCATGGGCCTGGCGGCGATCTCGCTGGGCGCGTTCGTCACCCTCACCACCATGCACGAGCGGTACGCGTACCCGGCGCTGGTGTTCCTCGTGCTGGGCTGGCCGCGGCGCGAGGTGGTGATGGCGTGGGCCGCGTTCGCGGTGGTGTTCGCGCTCAACCTCGTCTACGCGGTGCCGCCGCCAGGGGTCAGCCTGCCCGCGGGCGACCTCGTGAGCGTCGGGGGGGCAGTGGTGATCACAGCGGTGGCTGCGGCGGCGATCCGCTGGACGTGGCGCGGCGACGGCGGGCCGGACGACGAGGCGGCGGCGCGCGCGGCGGGGCCTCAGGCGGCGGGGCCGGACTCGGGCGAGAGCGAGGAGGATGACGAAGAGGGCGAGGACGAGGCGGCGGCATGACGGCCGATGGAGGCAATGCGCTGCCGACCAATCCGCCGCTCCCCGGCGGCTGGGACAGGCTTGAGCGGCGCCTGACCGGGCGCGTGTTCGCATTCACAGCGGTCATCGCGGGTCTGCTGCTGCTGGCGCTCGGCGCGGGGATGACGTTCTTCAGCGACGAGTGGGCGTTCATCGAGACGAGGTCCCTTGCGAACCCGCTCGACTGGTTCCGGGCCCACAACGAGCACTGGTCCACCCTCCCGATCATCGTGTACCGGCTCATGGTGGAGACGATCGGCATCGGCTCCTACGTGCCGTACCAAGCGGCCCTGGTGGCGATCCACCTGTGCGTGGCGTCGCTCGTGTTCGTGCTCGTCAGGCGCCGGAGCGGCCCGGGGCCGGGCTTCCTGGCCGGCCTGTTGGTCCTGCTGTTCGGCGCCGGGTTCGAGAACATCTACTGGGGGTTCCAAACCGGGTTCGATGGCTCCATGGCGCTCGGGCTGGCCGCCATCGCCGTCTCCGACGGCGCGCCCTCGAACCAGCGGGCCGCGGGGGTGGCGCTGCTGCTCCTGCTCTCACTCATGTCCTCGGGCACCGGGCTCATCGTGAGCGTCGCCGTCGGCGTCGCCTGGCTGCTCGACCCACACTGGCGCCGCCACGTCCTCTGGCTGGGGCTCCCCGCCGCGGCGTACGCCGGCTGGTACGTCACCGTCGGCCGATCAGGCGTCAACACGATCCGCAACCCGTTCACGATCGCCGCGTTGGCGGACGTCCCGAGGTTCCTGCTCGGGGGGTTCGGCGAAGCGGGCGCCTCCCTCACCGGTCTTTCCTCAGCCGGCGGACTGGTGCTGATCGCCCTCGCCCTCGTGGGTATCGGCGTGCGGCTCCGGCAACATCACCTCCCGGGCCTGGCCATCGGCTTGCTGGCGGCCATCGCCGTCCAGTACGCGCTGATCGGCCTCGTCCGCGGCAACCTGTTCGCGGGCCAGGTGGACTACACGCGGTACACGTACGTGTCGGGGATCCTGCTGCTGGTCGCAGTCTCCACCCTTGTCGGGCGTCCGAGGCTGGCGATGTCGCCACGCGTCCGGCCGCTTGCCGTGGCGGGAGCTGCCAGCGTCGTGCTGCTGGCGTTCGTGTTCAACATCGCCCTCCTGATCGGCGGGCGCGCCCTGTTCCTCGACCGGGCCGACATGACGCGGGCCCTCGTGGTCGCCGGACTGCGTCGGCCACTCCCCGCGGAAACGGACCCGAATCGGACGCTGGTGCTGGTGCCATCGCCCGCCTCGCTGGAGCGGATCGTGGCCGCGTACGGCGACCCGCGCACGGACTCGCTTGTGCCGTGGGCGGTGCGCCCAGTCCCGCCTGCCGTCCAGGCGGAGGCGGACCGACGTGTCAGGTACGGGGCGTCGGTGCCGCAGCCGGAGGGGGATTAGCGTGCGGCGTCGGAACGGGTTGAGGCTTCCCGCGGATTGGCGCCCGACGCTTGCGACACCGGCAACCCAACGGCTCACGCTGTTCGCCGCCGTGGTGATCGGTGCACTGGCCATAGTCGAGACGGTGTGGATCGCGCTCGTCTACATCCCGTCTTCGAGCCAGTATTACCAGATCGGCATGGACTACCGGTTCTTCCGCGACATCGGCGCCCGGTGGTTAGCCGACGGGTCGTTCTACCTCCCTAGACAACTGGCAGGCCCGTACACGGCTACCACAATGGTCGACGTCCTCTATCCGCCCGTGGCCCTCTTCCTGTTCATCCCTGCGACGCTTCTGCCAGCGGCTCTCTGGTGGTTTCTCCCTGCGGCGATCCTGACCTATGCCGTGGCGAGTTGGCGGCCAGCGCCATGGGCATGGCTCGCGATCGCAATCGTCTGTCTCGACCCGAGCGTCGGCATGGCGTGGTTGCTCGGCAGCAGCTCGATCTGGATGGCGGCCATCACGGCCGCCACGCTTCGCTGGCGCTGGCCGGCCGTCTTCCTCGCCATCAAGCCCTTCCTGTTGCCGCTCGGCCTGCCGGTGGCGCAACAACGATTGGTGTGGGCGGCAGGATCGGCAGTCGGGATCGTCAGCCTAGCCATGCTCCCGCTCTGGGCTGACTACGTGACAGCGATGCGGAACGCGTCGATTGACCCGCTGTGGGCTGCCCGCGACATTCCGGTGGTGCTCCTGCCCGTGATCGCGCGGCTGGGAGCTGTGACAGCTTCTCGTTGCTCAGCCGACCAGGAGCCAATCCCACGGCTCGGATGACATGATCCTGCGCGGGATTCGGCTTGGCTCCGGTCTCTTGGCGGCCATGTCCTGCGACTGAGTCCGCGCGCCAGTGGATTCGGATTGCGATAACTGCGGCAGCGCACAGGGCGATGTCGACAAGGACGACGAGAGGTGGGCCCGAAGTCACAGAGGTCCAGAGCACCCCTTGGACAGCGATGCACCCGGCGAGGGCAACCTTCTCGTGACGGGTTGCGTCGCGCCAGGCGGCTGCAATCACGACGGCCAAGACCGCGACGTGGTGGTCCCACAGGGTGGCAGGGAGCACCAGCGAAGCTGCCACGCCTAAGGCGATGGCAGCCCGCTGGTGCCTGCGAGCAACAGCGAACGCTAGGAAGATGAGCGCCATAATCAGGCAGCCGAGCCTCACGAGCGTGCCAAGTGCGGTGAGTCCGAAGGGCTCCAGCACAGCCCCGAAAGCCAGATTGCTTGGCGCAGTGCCTGGTGCCATTTCGGAGAGATTCGGCAGAATCCTGATCCAATCAAGCCAGGCCCGCGGCAAGGCGATCAAGCTGATGCCACATGCCAAGGCTGCACTCAGGACGCCTACTCGACGAGCATGGCTGGAAGAAGCTAGAACGGCAATGCCGACTGGGACGGTGATTCCCTTGGCGATGGCGACAGTCGCACCAATGGCCGATGCGGCGTTCGGCGCAACAAGGAACATCAGCCCCACGCCCACGGCTATCCAGCCGGAGATGTTCCCGATGTAGGTGGCCACGCTCAGGGGCAGGAAGGCGACCCACAGTACGGCCCAACTGATCCACTGCAGTGAGCCCCGCACTGCCGCGCATCGGCCGAGGGCGATCAGGACAATGGCAAGTCCGACGCCTTGCGCCAGGCACCACGCCACCGTCACCCATGCGCCCGAAGGCGCGAACAAGAAGAGCTGAGCGAGAGGCGGCGGGTAGAGGTACCCGACAGGAACGTTATCAATTGTGTTCGCGATGGGGCCGGCCATGAGTTCCGCCGAGTACGGCGTCCCTGTCGTTCGGATGCGGGCAGCTGCCTCGACATACGCGCCCATGTCGAGGCCGAAGTTGCGCGGAAGGGACAAGTGGCTGGTCCACCACGCGGCCACTGTCCAGATGGTGATCAGGACGACGAATTCAAGGCCGCCGACAATCCAGACCCGAGGCCTCATGCCGGAGCCGATACGTCAGGTCTCCGCAGTACCACCAAGTAAGAGAGGCCCAGTGGGGGGGGGATGCGGCCAGCGAGATGGCGCTCGAGCGAGAAGAGGTATGCCAGCACTGCGTTCACGAGCGTCGTTGGCATCTGTTCCTGATCTCCAACCGAGAGGCCAGTGACATTCTCGATGAGTCGATAGACCAGCGCGACAGGCGCAAGAATCGTGTTGAACGCCTCGAACCGCAACTTCTCGGCTGCGACGGACCCCACGAGCGATTCGATATCGGACCTCGTGTATCGCCGTCGATGGTGCAGTCGCATATCATGCTTCCCCCAGAGGAACTGATGCGCAGGCACCGTCAGGAGAACGAAGCCCCCTGGCCGCGCAAGCTCGACCAGTGTGGACAGGGCAGATCGGTCGTCGTCGACATGCTCCAATACGTCGAGCGCCGCGACCAGGTGGAACGCACCCGGCGGGTACGGGACTTGGTCAGGGAGGCGGCCGTACTGGATCGTGACGTCGCGATGCTTTTGCCGCGCCAAGCGGATGGCCAGGTCGTCAGGCTCGAACGCAACCAAGCGGCCATGTCCACTTAGCACGTAGAGGTTGCCGCCCGTTCCGCACCCAGCCTCGACCATGCTGCAATCGGATGCGAGGCGAAGGCTCCTCAGCACCGCGTCGAGGTACGCTCGCCTCCCCACGAACCACCAGTGCTTGTGCTCGTGTGCGGCCATCCGGAGGTAGGCGTCGCGGTCCATCAGTGTCTCCGGACTGACCGCAGCAGCCGCCCCAGCATCGCCACCCGGTACCAGTGCAGGTAATGCGGCAGCCACCTGCGGAGCCTGAAGTTGCTCTGACCCTCGGTGCGGTCGCGCCAGGTGGTGGGCACCTCCGCCACGCGGCGACCGGCCAGGGTGGCCTTGACGGTGAGCTCGAGCGCGAGCTCGAACCCGGCCCGCGACTCGATGGGCGTGGCGTCGAGGAAGCGGCGCGCATAGAGCTTGAAGTTGTTGGTGGGGTCATGGGTGGCCACGCCGCCGAGCCAGTGGAGGGTCAGGCC